>JALNYD010000099.1 GCA_023230025.1 Candidatus Cloacimonadota bacterium
GAATTGGATGTCTTTAGCACTCGCCGGGATATCTTCCTGGATGTTCCGGATATCAGCGATGCCACCCTCAAGACCAAGATTGAATCCCTGGGCAAATACAAGGGACGCAACGAACCGATCGTCATCATCAGCCACTGCCACAACCAGGAAAAACTGGATGGCCTCAGGAAGTTCATCGACCAGATCCAGGACATGGGGATAAAGATCGTATCTTTGAAGAAAGCTTTCCCGGAAGCCAGAGCGTAGAACACAGAATCGTATCGTAGCTTTCCGAAACTACATGTCGTATCGTAGCTTTCCGAAGCTACATGCCGTATCGTAGCTTTCCGAAGCTACGTTATAATCATTTCAGAGCGCTTTTTTCTCGAAGGATCGGAATCCTCCGCTACGAAAGCGTATCGTAGCTTTCCGCTGCTCCGCCCCCATTGCTTCAGCTCAGTTTCAGCTCATCATCAGCCCTGGTTTCCCGCGTCTCACGGGGTGATCACAGGGTAAGCTCAGGCTGATGCCAGGGTAACCCCTCAGGGAAGAAGCACCTTTGATACTTGAGTTTATTACACGAAGCTAAGAGAAGTACTCGGTAATCACCTTCATCCATTCGTCAATCTTGATATGCTGGGGGCATTTTGCTAAGCAAGCTCCGCAACTGACGCATTTATCTGCCCGGTTTTCTTCTGGAATAAACATCTGATACTCCATCTGGTGACGAGCTTTGTTGTCAAACATAATGGCTTCATTATAGGTTCCCAATACTGAGGGAATCGCCACTCCATGCGGACAGGGCAGGCAATAGCGGCATTCCGAACAGAGTATGGGGATCTTTCTGATATAGGCTCTGCGTGCTCTATGATATCGGGACAAATCCTTATCATTGAGGATTCCGGCTTTTGCTTTCTTTGCGAGGCGGATGTTTTCCTTCACCTGCTCCGGACTGGACATCCCGGAAAGCAGAACAGTGCAATGCTCAAGGTTCCATACCCAGTTCAAGGCACGTTCCAAAGGAGTGTTAGGATCATTTTTCCATACTTTTGCCACTTCGTCAGGCATGGTTTGCACCAGTTTTCCACCCCGTAGAGGTTCCATGCTGATGATTCCAATTCCCTTTTCTGATGCCAGATTGTAGCCTCTCATCCCAGCTTGATAGTGGGTATCAAGATAGTTCAACATAAACTGGGTGAAATCCCAATCCCAAGCTTCCAGAATATTTTTGAAGGTTTTGTAGTTGTCATGAAACGAGAATCCGGCAAAGCGAATGCGTCCATCAGCCTTTGCCTGAGTCAGGAAATCAAAGACTCCCAGCTTCTTCATGGCCGGGAAGCTTTTTTTGTTCAGAGCATGCAAAAGGTAGTAATCGATATGGTCAGTTTGTAGATGCTCCAATTGCTGGTTCAAATAGCTGTCCATGTCCTCTCGCGTCTTCACCTTCCAACAGGGAAGCTTGGTCGCCACATACACCGAGGAACGCTCTATCTGCTTCAGAAACTGCCCGAGCAAGGTTTCACTTTCGCCATCATGATAAGGCCAGGCGGTATCATAGTAGTTAACTCCATTTTGATAGGCATAGTGGAGCATGGCAAAGCTCTTCTCCTGATCAATTTTCCCATCTTCAAGCGTGGGAAACCTCATGCAGCCGAAACCCAGAATGGACAATTTATCGGAAGATTTTGGCATAGTACGGTATTGCATAAATTACTCCTTATGTAAGTGCTTATAGATGATCTGAGCAGATTTTTCACCAATCCCTTTAATCCGCATCAGGGTCTCAATCGAGGCATCCTTGACGGCCTCAACGCTGCCAAGTTCTTTGAGCAAAAGAAACTTGGTGCTTTCCCCCACACCGGGGATCTCCTCCAATTCACTAATCAATGTGCGCTTACTGCGGCGGCTGCGATGAAAGGTGATGGCAAATCTGTGAGCTTCATCCCGAATGGCGGTAACCAGACGCAAAGCGGAAGATGATCGGGGCAAAATCACCGATTCGCTGTGGCCTGGAACAAAGATCTCCTCTGCGCGTTTAGCAAGGGATACCAAGAATATATCAGTATGGGGCGATTCTGAAAGGATCTTGAAGCTGGCATTCAATTGCCCCTTTCCTCCATCGATAATGATCAGATCAGGCTTCATCAAAGGCTCCCGATCCAGTTCATTCAAGAACCTCTGCAAGGTTTCCTGCAATGCGGCAAAATCGTTCTGAGTATCTATACTGCGAATGATGTAGTGACGATAGAACTTCTTTTTGGCTTTGCCGTTTTCAAAATACACTGCGCTGGAAACTGTGTCTGTGCCTTGAATTGTGGATATATCCATACATACCATTTTGCGGGGTAGCTTGTTCAGGCCAAGGCTTTCTTTCAGTTCCTGGATGGGGAAAATGGTGCGGTTAGCTTTGCGTAGATGCGCCAGCTTCTTTTCTTCAATCAGGTGAAAGGCATTACGCTTTGCCATTGCCAGCAACTTGCTACGTTCGCCGCGTTGAGGGAGGCTTGTGCGATGTTTGAGCCATGCCGAGAGCGCTTCATAATCATCTGGCTCAAAAGGCAGGAGGATATCACTGGGCAGATCGTCGCGCTGAGCATAGTACAACTTCAAAAAGGAAGCCAGAATCTTTTCCCTGCTTTCATTGGCCACGTTTTTCATGGGATAGTTCTCTTGATTGATGATTGCCCCTTCCTGCATTCTCAAAACCAGGCACACGGCATCATTCTCTTCCTGATAGAAGCCCAGAATGTCAAGATTGCGCTTATCGGCATAGAAGACGGTTTGACGTTTCTGAATCTTCTGGATAGCGATAATGCGATCTCTTAGTTTTGCTGCTTCTTCAAAGCGCAGGGCTTGAGAAAGCTGATTCATTTCCTGGCGATATTCGTCCAGCACTTCCTCATATCTGCCCTCAAAGAAGCGAATCATCTTGTTTACGATCAGCATGTATTGACCCTGTGAGATCATGCCGATGCAGGGTGCAGAACATTTACCCAGTTGATAGTTGATACAGGCTTTGCTAAACACGACCTGACCAATGGGGATTTTACGCTTACAATCGCGAATTGGAAAGAGCCATTCAAAGTTGCGTAGCGTTCGTCTCAGGGATTTTACATCCGTGTAGGGGCCAAAATAGCGTGAGCCATCCTTGACGATGTCCCGGGTTACAAAGACTCGGGGAAAATCCTCATTAAGAGTAACCTTTACAAAGGGATAGTGCTTGTCATCTTTGAGCAGGATGTTGTATTTGGGTTGATAGCGCTTGATCAGTGTCGCTTCCAATAGAAAGGCTTCTGCTTCGCTATTGGTGATGATAAAATCCAGCTCTGCGATGTGTTTTACCAGTTGCTCAGTTTTGGGATCTTTTTCAGTGGCACTGAGATAGCTTTTAATCCTATTTTTAAGTGACACTGCTTTGCCCACATAGATTACTTCCCCACTACTATCTTTCCAGAGATAGATGCCTGGATTCTCTGGCAAAAAGGCTATCTTTTCGGC
The DNA here is from genome assembly GCA_023230025.1 of Candidatus Cloacimonadota bacterium. Classification (GTDB taxonomy): domain Bacteria; phylum Cloacimonadota; class Cloacimonadia; order Cloacimonadales; family Cloacimonadaceae; genus UBA5456. The sequence continues at coordinate 3,478 of JALNYD010000099.1, forward strand.
TATTTGCGAAGTAGGCGCTTGCATATGCTTTGAGTAGCCTCCCGGAAATAGCTGAGCTTTAGCAATACTCCAGCAATGTAAAAGAACAACAGGAACAATGAAACAACGATGATGCTTTTGAATAGAAGACCAATCTTGCCATACAACAAGATTGAGGCACTAAGCCAGGTAGCAAAGATATAGAGCACCAGGCAAATTGCCAGGCACTTCAGGATATTGTCATAAACTCCAGAGATCTGAATCTGGGGAAACTTGCGCTGGATCAAACGCCGCAGGAGCAGATAATTGATCAACGCGGTGATTGATGTGGATAGTGCTAAACCCCGATGAGCCATGAACTGCATAAGAACAAAGTTCAGGATTATATTCAGAACCACCATTGCCGCGGCAAGTTTGACGGGAGTCCTGGTATCGCCATGAGCATAGAACAGCGGGGTAAGAGTCTGGTTCAAGCTGTAAAAGATCAAACCCAGCGAGTAAAACCCAAGAGCCTGAGTGGTCATCACGGCAGCCCTGGCATCAAAAGCGCCATGGGTAAACAGAATATCCACAAAATCACTGCCCAATACCATGATGATCGTGGTAACGGGAAGCATGATATAAGCCAGATTCAAGCTGGTAAAGCGAATACCTTTGGAAAGCTCCGCATATTCGCCCTTGCTGGCATATCGGGAATACATCGGTAAAACCGCAGTTGAGGCACTGATGGCAAAGATGCCCAAGGGAAGCTGCATCAGGCGATTACCATAGCCCAAAGCGGTAATGCTGCCAATGGGTAAAAAACTTGCCATCAAGGCATCGGCAATCAGATTGATCTCGCGGATGCCAATGCCAACCATACTAGGCAGAAAGCGCTTCCAAAGTGTGCTTAGCGCACTTGAACCCAGATCAATAAACAACTTCCAGCGATAACCCACTCTTTTCAAATATGGCAGGTTGATCACCGTCTGCAAAAATCCTCCGATCACCACTCCCCAACCTGCAACATAGATCAACTGCTCTGGCGAGAGCCTGAAAAGCCAATACGGTATGACTATGCTCAGTATCATGCCAATATTCAGTAGTGCGCTGGAAAGACCTGTCATAAAGAAGTAATCATGAGAGTTCAAGATGGCAATAAAGGTGGATGAAAGCCCAATAAAGAAGAGGTAGGGGAAAATGATGCGCGTTAGCTTGATGGCTACCTCTGTGCTCTGAGGAGCCAGCCCGGGATATAACAGCCTTACAATCAGAGGTGCAAGGGCTATTCCTGTTATTGTCAACAGCAGCAGAAACAGGGTCAGTAAACTAAGCATATTGAGTGCAAAATCCCTCTGATGTTTCCGGTCTTGCTTGATTCCAATCTCATTGTAGATTGGCACAAATGCTGTGGAAAGAGCCCCTTCCCCAAAGAGACGGCGCAATAGATTGGGTATATTATACGCCACATTGAAAGCATCATTCAGATAACCGCCCCCAAAAAAGAAGGCCATCACCTGATCCCGTACCAAGCCCAATATGCGGCTCAGGAAAACCGCAATACTCATCACACTGATGTTTCGTGCCAGACCTTTTTCGCTCATTGCTTATTACAAAGTAAGTTGCGCAAACCCAAAAAGAGATTCAACTGCAAAAGCCCGGGATTCACGTTTCCTTCCAGCATCCGCGAATATTCGTCCAGTTTCAATAGATATTCCGGAATCTGATCTGTCAGGTTATCATTGGTCAAGTCTTTGAGCAGATCAAGCTTATCAAGATTGGTGACCTCCTGGGGAGCATATTCCACGATCGCCAAATCATTCAAAATGATCCCGATATAAGCAATCAGATCGCGAACTGCATCAGCACTTTCCTTGCTTTTAGCTGCCAGATTCAGGTATTCAAGCGCTGCATCCCGGGCAGCCATATCAAGCATCTCAAAAGCTTTGATGCGCGTTGTATTGCTGGTATCCTGTGCAATCCGGATCGCTGTTCTGAGGTTGCCCCCGCTAATGCGGGCTGCGCTTTTTGCCATCAGAGTATCAACAGCAAACTGCTCGTAGAGAATCTCCTGAATCACTGCTTGTGATAAGGGTTTAAAATACACTGGTTGACAGCGAGACAGGATCGTTGGCAACAACTGTGGCAAGCGCTCGGTAATCAGGATGATAACGGTTCTATCCGGAGGTTCCTCCAAGGTCTTTAAAAAAGCATTGGCAGTTGCAGTATTCATCATATCGGCATTTTCAATGATTACAATCCGATATTCACCTTCATGAATGGAAAGCTCCAGACGCTTGATCAATAGGCTGATACTCTCTTTGCGAATCTCGGTGGAACCACTGAAATAGAAATCCTGCCAGGGGCTTTCTTTCTTATTATTAATGTAAGCCTGATACTGCTCCAGAGCTTCGCTATCCTTGATTTCCCCGTCTGCACTCAGCTTAAGGTTTGTGGTGGGAAAAAGGTAGTTAAAATCTGGATGCTCAAAAGACAGGAACTTGTGACAGGAAGCACAAATCCCGCAGGGACGATACTCCGAACTGGAAAGGCAGTTTAGAGCCATTCCAAAGTATAATGCAGTAATAAACTTGCCCACCCCATCACTGCCATGAAAAAGGTAGGCTTGTGAAATCCTCTCATTGCTGATGGCATTGGTAAGCAGGTCAATCACCTGCTGCTGACCCTTGATTTTGCGAAACATCTTTAGGCGATGGTTATCTTGCTGCGCCCTGCTTCTTCGCTGATGGCATATTCAAAAACCCGGCGTACATAAGGGCTCTCAAACTCATCTGCTAAAATGTCATATAGCAAAACATCGTGATACTCCCCAGCCATAAATGCCGCCTTGCGCCTGGTACCGATCAGTTTGAAGCCCACCTTTTCATAACACTTTACTGCGCGCTTATTGAAGCTAACTACTTCCAGGCTGATGCTCTTAAGATTCAGGATATTGAATCCATAATCCAGGATCAGGGCTGTGGCTTCGGCTCCAATTCCCTGATTCCAATAGGTCTTTTCGCCGATGAAGATGCCAAAGGACGCCCGGCGATGCACTTCATTTACTCCATGCAAGCCGCAGTTTCCAATCACCTTGTTTGTATCCTTCTCGATTATAGCAAATACCACATCGCTATTCATCAGATGCTTAAGGGCTTCTCGCTCTCTCTCCACATCATAGATTTGGGTGGCAAAGAGTACAAATTGCCCGATCTCAAGATCATTCACCCACTCTGTATAACGCTCGGCATCTTCCAGGGACACCGGAGACAGGTAGCATTTATCACCCACTAGCTTGCGAAAGTATTTCATATCTCACCTCAAAATTGCTTTTTCTTCACTTTGCTGATGAGCGGAATCTGTCAAGCAGATTGTGGATTAAACTCTCCCCACCACATAAGCAGATCCTTTGATTTATCTTAACGATTATCAGAACAGAGAGAGTGTTTTTTAGACCTTCAGGCATCTCATTGTTACAAAATAAGCTCTCGCCATCCTGGGCAGATTGGCTATCTTGTAGTTATGAAAAAACAAACAGGAAGAATCATACTATGATGCAGAAAAGCAACTTACCTGAAGCCTATGCCAAAGCCCACCTACCCTCCAAAGTTTCTTTAGCCGTAACCCAAAAACCTGATGGCAACTACAATCTAATCACTCTCGAATGGTTTATGCGCACCTCCATCCAGCCCCCCATGTTTGCCATCTCAGTTGGGCACAGCAGATACTCTCATGAATGCTTGCAGGATGTGCGTTTCTTCAACCTTGTGTTTCCCTCATTGGAACAAAAGGAATTACTCACTCTGTCTGGATCCAAAAGTGGCAGGGAAATCGATAAGTTTGCCGCGGGTGATGTGAAGTATATCCCGGGGAAGCTTGCCAAACTACCTGTTCTCAGCGACGCCATAGCCTGTTTTGAGTGCGAAGTGATAAGCCAGGTGAAAAGCGGGGATCACACCATCTTTGTGGGAGAAGTAAAGCATTCCTGGAAAAACGATGAGAAGGAGCTCTTCTTTTTTAAATAAGCAGCTTCATGGTCTTTCTGAAATCACTCTCGTAGCTTGAGACTACAGGTGATAAAGATTTAGTGATCCATATCGTAGCCTTCCGAAGCTATGACCTGCACAGCGGGCGAAGAAGCGCCAGGCAGCTTATGCCCGGAGCTGCGGAAAGCTCCATTACCGATAGCTTACCGCTACTGTTTGATAAACTTCTTGACGAATCCAATCCACAATTTCAAAGTGAATTTCACTGCTTTATCCATGCCTGCATTGCATGCATGGTGTTATCACTCCGATGTTTATACAGTAAAAAAAGATAGAAAGGAGTCTAATGTGGAGAAAATGATGCTTTTGGGCGATGAAGCCCTCGCACAGGGAGCTCTTGATGCCGGAATTTCCGGTTTCTATGGCTATCCCGGAACCCCATCCACCGAGATCATCGAGTATGTTCAAAAATCACGTCAGGCAGAAGCAGCAGGTGTGCACCGAAGCTGGTCTTCCAATGAGAAAACTGCCACAGAATCTGCCATCGGTATGAGCTATTCTGGCAAACGTACCATGGTTACCATGAAGCATGTAGGATTGAACGTTGCAGCAGATCCTTTCATGAACTCTGCCATGACAGGAGCCCATGGAGGACTTTTGATAACCGTAGCGGATGATCCCTCCATGCACAGTTCACAGAATGAGCAGGATTCCCGGTATTATGGACATTTTGCCATGATCCCGGTGCTGGAACCTTCCAACCAGCAAGAATGCTATGATATGGCTTTCTTTGGGTTTGAGCTATCCGAGAAATACCATGTTCCCGTAATGATTCGGCTCACCACGCGTCTTTCCCACTCCCGCAGCGGAGTAGAACGCCGCAATCCCTTACCCCAGAAAGAATTGAAGAAGCCAGAGGACCTCTTTCAATTTATGCTTCTACCAGCCATTGCCCGCAAGAAGTATAAGAAACTGATTGAGATGCAGAATGACTTTGTCTCGGAATCCAGCCAGAGCCCATTCAACAGCTTTGTCCTGGATGCTCCCGATACCAGCAAGGGAATCATCACCACTGGTTTGGCCTACAACTATCTACGTGAAGTATTTGGCAATACCAGCATCCCCTATCCAGTGATAAAAATCTGTCAATACCCCCTCCCAATTGAGCAAATCCAAGCCATGTATAACAAATGCGATAGCCTTTACATCCTGGAAGAAGGTATGCCGATCGTTGAAGAACTGACCAAAGGTTCCAGTTTTGAGGGGATGAAACCCATCCACGGCCGTCTTGATGGCACACTTGAGCGTGATGGGGAACTGAATCCGAATAAAATCGCCAGAGCCCTGGGTTTGCCAGACAGCTATGGCAAGGATGTCCCGGAAGTGGTTGCCGGACGTCCTCCTGCGCTTTGTGTGGGCTGTCCTCATGCTGATAGTTACCTTGCCCTGAATGAAGCGGTGAAAGATTATGGTCGCGGCCACGTATTCAGCGATATCGGGTGCTATACCCTGGGCTTTATGCCTCCTTACAATGCGATCAATTCCTGCGTTGATATGGGCGCTTCCATCACCATGGCCAAAGGCGCTGCGGATAGCGGCCTCTTCCCCGCCATTGCTGTGATTGGCGATAGCACATTCACCCACAGCGGTCTCACCGGTTTGCTGGATTGCCTCTATGACAAATCTAACGTGATGATCGTGATTCTGGACAATTCCACCACAGGAATGACCGGGGGTCAGAATTACACTGCCTT
>JALNYD010000100.1 GCA_023230025.1 Candidatus Cloacimonadota bacterium
TGCTGCCAGGCTGCAAGAAGGCTGAAAGCCAGGCTTCCACTGCTGCCAGGCCTGCCTCCGTTACTTTGCATGTATATGCACTCCAAAGCTTTCGCAGTTCTGGACTGGAAGGAGTGATCATTCCCGAGTTTGAGAAAAAGCACAACTGCGAAGTAAAGATAACTCTTTTTGCCGATCGTGATTCTCTTGCAGCAGCGATCAAATCCGCACCGGAAGCGGTTGATGTGGCACTGGGCATCGATAATGGCCTGGCCGCTGAACACGATCTCCTTCCCTGTTTCAAGACCCATCAGGCTGATGAATTACCCACTTTGAACCGGGAGTGCCTCAGCGATGCCAGCTATCGCCTGATTCCTTATGCATACAGCTATGTGGCGCTGCTATATAATTCCCGCATTCTGGATGATGCTCCCCAATCCTTTGGCGAGATGCAGGATGCCCGGCATTTTCGTCAGATCGCCTTGCTAAATCCCAGACCCAGCGCTTGGGGCACTGCTTTTATGCACTATGTGATAGCTCTTTTTGGTGAGGATGGCTATGAGCACCTTTTGGGTGCGCTCAGGAAAAACATCTTCCGCAGCTATGATGCTCCCGAAGAAGCTCTCAATGCTGTGCAAAACGGGGAATGCAGCATGATGTTTGCCATGTTCAGCACCGCAGCCTGGATCAAGGAAATCGCACCCGCGGAAAACAAGCTCCGGATGCAGGTGCTCAAGGAAGGCAGCTATCTCTATACTGAGAATATCGGCACTTTGACCACCAGTTCCCGGCAGCAACTGGCACTGGAGTTCACGAAGTATGTACTTGGTGATTCTGCCCAGAAAATGCTGCTGTATAAGAGCGGGCTTCTACCCGCAAATAACAAGGTGATGCTGCCTCAGCACTATAGCAACCTGCCTCTTTCGGTCTATACTCATAATGAACGCTTGAGCCGGGAGAGCATCAGGGAACATCACCTAAGCTGGCTGGAGAGCTGGGAACGACTGTTTAGCTTCATGTAAGAAAGCGAGGCGTTCTTGCGAACGCCTCGGAATGTGCGGTAATGTAATTGTACGTTAAAGGTTATCCGGGTAAAGCTACTCGGCTGTAATCTTGAAAAATGCTTTGCTCTCTACGGGATCCAATTGATAACTGGTCCCGTCTGTGGTATCGAAGTATTCATAGATTTGGGTGGGGTCACCGCTTTTATAGATGCGATATGTTGTGGCACCCGGTACAGCTTCCCAGGCAAGAACCGGTTGTCCACTGACTGCATCAAGGGTGATGTTCGCTTCTGGCGGGTTAATCACCAATTCGGGGATTCCCACCCTGAAGTTATTGATCATAAAGTCATTATCATCATTGTACTCGGTGGATCCGGCAAAGATGGCAATCCGGATATGTCCCGTGTGACCACTCAGAGGAATGCTAATCCTTTGACCACCAACAGGGATTTCGTCCAGCACATATTCACTGCCAGAGTTGTTGTATTCACGAACTATATTGGCGGTTGACCAGGAAAAGCCATCGCCGATCAATATTGCAAACCTGTCATCGGGTGCATTGTAGTTTGGAGGTGTTCCCTCAGGTGTCTGGTTGTATTTCAGCAGGGCTGCATCAAACTCCAATACATAGTTGTCATCTGGGATATTAAACAGCGGAGATATTAGATATCCCTGGGCATTATACATGATGTTAAACTTGGCAGCTTTGTCTGTGGAAGATATGTTTAGCCAGTCATCAATATCCCATAGGCTGGAACCTTCGTTGCCCATCTGAATCGGATCTGCCAGCCCTCCACTATAATCCGTCCAACCCGCAGGGGGAACCTCAAGATCAAAGCTTTCCAGATAGGGGAAATCTGCTATGGATGGATCGTCCATCGTGGAGAATTGCCAGGTTGGACAATCAAGAGCATTACCGAATTCATTGTAGGGCACAACCCGCCAATAGTAGGTAGTGGCATATTCAAGGTAGTCTTCCGGGACATATCGATTGTCCAGAACCACCTGTGCACTGATGATATTTGAAGGGGGATTGTCTGTACCCAGCCACAATCTGTAGCCTTGAGGAGAGCCACCCCCCTGATTCCAGCGCAAGTTACTATCGATGCTGATATCTGTGGCATTATCCAGAGGTGAGACAGCAACAGCAGGAGCTGGCGCTTCTGTAGTAGGGGTCACAAACCAGATGTTGGGACGGCGATCTCTTTTTCTGGAACCATCACTGGTAGGGAATGAACTGGAACTTCCGTTGTGGCTTACGCTAGTATAGTTACTGGTTGCAGTGTAACAGAAATAAGGGGGACCAGCGATTCTGCTTCCGTCACGGTTTTCCCAGAGTATCTCAATACCCCAATTGGGATTGTAAGTATATGGGGTATCAAGCTCCACTTGAACCCAGCCGGGTCCATTCCATGTTACAGATCCGGAAAACACATGGAAAAAACCTGCTGTGCCAGGGTAGTTATCCTGATTTGAGGCATATTCTGAATCATAGAAAGCTCGCATATAGACCTGTTGATTATCAGTAACGTAATTACTGATATCGTTTTCCACCTGAAAACCGATGCTTACGATTTCCAGGGTATCGGTGAATCCTGCAGCCTGCATTTCCGACGCGGTGTAAAAGAACTTGCTCCAATTGTAGTTTACATATCCGTAGAGTGGTACATATTTTTGGCTGGTTGTATCACTCCCAATCAGATAATCTCCTGCATTCAGCATAGATACTCCCAATAGCAGGATCAGGATTAGTTGAAGAGTTTTTGGCATGATATCTCCTTACTTGATCATGGTTATTTTTTTGCTCTCACGTTTATCACCGGTGACAAGGTGCACGTAATAAACTGCACTGGCGACACTATTTCCCCTGGCATCGGTTCCATCCCAGGAGATTGTATGGTTGCCAGCAGCCTTGTTATCATTTACCAGTTCACGAACTTTCTGCCCTCTGAGGTTATATATCGAAATGTTCACCTTCCCTGCTTTAGTAATGCTATAACTGATATTACTATGGGGATTGAAGGGATTGGGATAGATCTTGTTGATACCTGTGATGGCCTCGGGAGTCTCATTGCCAGCAGTAGAACTGGGAGTGATATTCCACCAGCCCATCAAATCTTGCATCCAGTTCTGTCTATCTTCAGAGCTTGTGAGCTGGGAGAAATCAAAGCTGAAATACATCGTGCGATAGGATGGAGTATCCACAGTGGTAGCTGCGACCCCATGATACAGATATGCCTGTCCGTTGATTGGACCATCTTCGAAGGCATACACATAGTTTGCCCCAATCTCGGGATAGGGCACTTCCTCATAATAGGGGTCACCGGCAGCATCATTGGGGAAGATGCAATCCGGGCTGTTAGCATAGACTGGATATTCCAGATTGGCAGTTCCGACCTGTGTTCCCGGCAAGGCCAGGATTGTTCCGTGTTCATAATTGTAGTTATTGGGTCCCCCTAAACCATTTGATCCTCCTCCAAGCCCTGTAGCTATATAACTTGTGCGGAAGTATCCGGACATCAATCTGCGGATGGCGCTGGAATTGGGATGAGCATGTTGTCCGCTGGCAAAGCCATCGGAGGCAAACCACACGTTCTTGGGTTGCTGCACGGTGCCGGCATCAAGATAGTTGCTCAAAGCTGTGGCCAGGGTATAGGCCTGATCATTTGCAGAACCGGTAGTGGCATAGACCAACACGCCTTTGTAGTTTGTGGGGATTGAATAACTCTGGTATTCTTCCCAGTTATATATATCGTAGGTGATGTTCAGATTTGTGAGCAGGTCTTCATAGATGGGCAATTCGATCCGTTGATAGTCCTGCCGCCCGCTGTACAGCAATAACACCTGACTTGAAGCAGAGGGCAGAATCTTGAAACTGTAATACTCCATAGGTGCATTCAGCGGGAGATTGGCGCTGTTTCCCGGTTCGTCCACGGCACTAAAATAATACTGCACTTGAGTTCCGTGTTCCAAACCATTTAGATTGAAGAAGTAATCCAAGCCTGAGTTTGAACTATAATTGATGTTTTGCCAGCCATTCCCGATATCATAGTGCAGGGTGATTGTTTCCAATTCAGACATATCCACGATCCTGGCACTCAGCTCTACATCCCCATCAAAAGTATTGCCCACTTCCTGATGAGTGATGATGGGAGCCTGGGTATCAAGCCCGGCATAAAAAAGGATCGCCAACTCGTCATGCAGCAGATTTCCGGCTGGTTCGACGCCGATATATGTGTTGTTCTGCACGATCTCGCGCAGGTACACCAAGCCGGCATTGGCGGCTTCGTTCTGGATCCCGATTGTGGAGGACTGACCAAAGTCATGGGGAATCGATGCCCCAGTTTGTCCCGTAGCCACAGTGTGATACTGCATTTTGATGTCACCCGATTCATGCAGGATAACTTGGAACTTCAAGAGACTTTCTCCATCGCTACCGGCATGGAAACGGACATTATCCCATTGGATTACAGTGTAACGCTCTGGCTCAGTCCCAAAGCTTTGGAAATATACATCGCCTACTCCCTGATCAACATGCAGATCATCCCAGTAAACAGCTATCAGGGCCGGCATCTGGTTGTATCCGGGGATGGGATACATATAGTTGAACATGTTGCCATCATAGTCCCAGTTTTGACCAGGATAGGCATTGTACCAACTGTTATCTGCCAATAGCAATTCACCATTGATATCCACGTGAGCTGTGCTGTAGCTGGAGCCGTAGAAAGGAAAGGAGAAACCTAAGGGGATGGGCTCGCTGAAGTTGTCATCTCCGCCCCAGCTATCAACACTATACATTATGGATGAAGTCCCGCTTTCGCTGATCTCGATCCATTGATATTCTTCACCGGCTGGATCATTGCTATCCACAAAACGATATCCAAAGGTATCCGGGCCACCCTGAGTGATCCGGTGCACAATTGTGGTGCTCATCGTCAGGCTGTTGTTATCGATGTAGTCATCCACTGTCATAATCTCAAAAGTAAAGCTGAAGACTCCCGTTGCTAGCGGTGTGAATGAGCTAGGGAAATCCACTTGAATGGTAGCCGAAGGAGCTAATTCTGCAGTTATGATTGCAGTGTCACTCATCAGGGCCATACCTTGGGGATCATGCACTACCAGGTTCACCTCAAGCTCGTTGTTAAATACGTCCATCCCCTCATTTTGCACGATTATAGATGGCGTAAAAGGCAGATTCTGATACTCGAAATTGCGGGGTTTCTGCACGCTTTGTATCGCTAGATCCACATTTGGATTTGGCACCACATTCACCAGCAGAGTATCACTGGCAGTGAGTCCGGTTACGTGATCATGCAAAGTAAAGATGGCGGGGGAGCTGCCAGTGAAATCCTGAGCGGCAAAGCTTACGGTGAATCCGTCGATCCCGATCTGCAAATCTGCATTGTCTGCAACACTGAGGCTGGCATTGGCTGGATTGGTCACAGTGATATATTCTGTGAAATCCATGCTGTAGTTCTCATCTTCAAAGAAGGTGATTGATTCCGGCAGTTCCAGCAGAGGGTCTATGATTTGGGCCTGCCCGATCTTGATGTCATCAACCAGAATGCCGTAGTTTTCACATTGCCAGAAGAATCCCAGATAGATTGGCATTCCCGCAAACTGGTTCAGCGAAACGCTTGCATATTGATAGCTGGTGTCAATATCCTGAAGGTTGAGTAGTTGCTGTGTGAAGTTACTGGCAGCGCTTCCAGTGGTGGAAGCATACACTTTCAGGTTTTCTGTGCCCACCCAGGCACGAGTGTAAAAGGATAGTGAATCTCCGGCGTTGATTGTTATTTGCGGTGTGATCAACCAATCTGCATTCTGGTTTGGCAGATAGTTGTCCACAAAAGCAACCCGTTGCCCACTATGCGCATTGGCATGGCTCAGATTTCTCCAGGTCATGCCATCTCCATCATCAATGAAGGTCCATCCGGCGGGCAGCGCCGTGATCCCCTCAAAGCCTTCGTCAATATGCCACTGCGCCATTAGCACCGATGCCAACAGGAGCAGTGACAGAACCAATAATAGTTGTTTCATTTTATACCTCACTTAGATACTTGAAAGACTTGGATTTTCCAGCTGCAAAAACCATTCACAACTGCCTTGAACCTTGCCGCCCACACTGCGGTTGTCGCCCCAATAGACTGTCACCAGCCCCCGGGATTTTTGTTTGAAAGACATATCAATATTGGCCAGCGAGATGTTGGGATTTGTGCCCATGCAGATCAGGGCTATCTTCCTGCCATCTGCTCCACCGCTTTCAATTGCTTGACTGAGGATGGATTGGTTTTTGATGGCCGTGTAGTTATGGATCTCGCCATTGCGGATCAGGATGCTGGGGCGCTCGATTCGCTCTCCCAGAGCATAGCCCCATTCTGCCTTGATCTCCCCTTGCATGCTGCTGCTTTTGGGAGCCATCAGCACCTCCCCGCCGGGATAGTTGATTACTGGGCTTTGATAGGCACTATCACTGAAACTGCCACATTCTGCCAGTATCTTCTCAACTTCAAATCGCAGGGTGGCACCAAGATTCTTTAGCTCCAGTCTGCCGCTATCGCTAAAACGTTCACAGGTTTCAAGCGTGCTTCTGCACAGGCTTTGATAATCAATATCCAGGGCTTTCCAAAATTGTAGCTCACTCTCAATTGCTTTGTCCGAAAGCGTGTCCTTGAGCAATCCGGGCATCATGGCGATGCGGATCTGCCTGCTTTGTAAAATCTCATGGCTGGTGGCATAGTGTTTCATGCGCAGCTTTTGCTTCTCGGGATCGTTCAGGGGGATATGACGCGCCTCTCCATTGAGATTCAGATACACATTGTGCGCCTTTAACAGCTTGTTGAAATGGTGATAATCAGCATTGAACGCTGCCAGGGAATATTCATCATACTTCGCCTTCAACATCTGGGCATCTTGAAACAAAACAGTGCAGCGGATGCTCATCCTGCCTGCTTCAATCAGGATCTTTTCCACTAAAGGTACATTGTATTTCCCCGTCACGATCAGCAGCTTCTGACCCCGGCGTAGTTTCAGTGAATCGCGCAGGATTCTGGCGGCAATATCCGATAATTGAATCTTATATTCACTCTCCAGAATGCGATTGATCACGCTGCGTCCATTGATCAATCCTTCTCCAAGATGCTCCCCCAAAGCAAAATCCAGCACATAATTCTTGGCGGTGGCGCGGTAATACACTTCCTTACCATTATCAGAATCACCATCCTGAAACTCAATCAATCCTTCTTCCATCAGCTTGTTGAGGTTGTAGTGAATCTTCTGCTTGCTTACTCCAAATCCCGAAGCCAACTGCTGACAGGTGGCAGCACCCTTGATCAATTCCCGAAGCATGTCATACTTCAAAGCGTTGCCCAATTCTCGCACTTGGGAGTGCTTGGTTATGATCTGAACATTTTTTATCATATTCTTTCCTCTTTGGCTGATTTCGCAATTCTGCAAGCCATCGGCATTCAAGTTTTATTTAATTGTGATACAACCGATTAAATGATGGATGCAGCTTATCTGTCAGTGCTAAGATTGTCAAGAACTTTTTGACTAAATCTGCAATAATCTCGCTGACACAGGTGTCAAGTCCTAACATAGTTGACACTGTTTTGTCGGTAGAACCTGGGTAACCTACCGGTTTTATCATACGTGTTTTTCTTCGGGAATAGTGGTAGCATGACACTTTTTGCATTTAGCCACTCCATCCCCTACATATATAGAATGCCCGCCGTGGGGATAGTCTTGCAGGCCATTGATGTACATTGAAGCAGGGGTTTGATATCCTAATGAGGCATGAATACGCTCATTGTTATAGATACTAACAGCTTCATCAGCCATTTCTCTGGCGACCTTGAGGGATGGCATTGTTTGTGATAATCCGAATTCTTGTTTCAGGATGCCATTCACTCTTTCTGCGACGGCATTATCATAACAGTGATCTTTTCCTGTTGTACTACAGAGCATACTATTACTTTGAAGTATGTCCTGGTACTGCTTGGACATATACTGGATACCCTGATCTGAGTGATGAATAATGTCTTTAGGGGTTTTAGTGGTAGTTAAAGCTGCTTTCAAAGCTATGCACGCAGTTTTAGCATGCAGATTATCAGCAACGTGATGTGCTATGATCTTGCGTGAGTATAGATCCGTAACCAGATACAGATAAACAAAACCATTGCAGGTATTTATGAATGTAATATCAACAACCCATGCTTGATTGGTATGGGTCAATTCAGCATGCTTGATCAGATTTGGATGCTTGACCTTAAGACTGCCAGATATAGTGGTCTTGGTAAACTTTCTCTTAGTCTTTACCAGTAGTCCCTGGCTTTGCAGCAAGCTGAACAAATAGTCTCTTCCGATCTTGATATCAGGCTGGATCATTTTATGCAACTTCTTCCCGCCGATCTTAGCCTGTCTGAGTCTGATCAGCTTGACTACTTTGAGAACTTCCTCATCCCTAATAGCCCTCTCGGACTGGATCTTGAGATGCTTGTAATATCCCTGACGTGTGTAGCCAAAGATGCCACAGATCTGTTTCATTCCAGATCCTTTAAGTCTGATAGCATCAGCTTTTTTCTTAGTTCTTCCGCAAGTCGAGACCCAGAGTTTTTTTTTAAGTCTACACCGTAGGTCTCTTCAGCTATCTCAAGCAATGACTCCAGAGCCAAATTCTTCAAATGACTGTCATCCAATGCCTTGGTTAAACGCTCATTCTCAAGCCTGAGACGTAACATCTCTCTTTGATCTTCATTTGTCATTATGCATACCACCTTGTCTATTTTGGAACCTAATCCATATCTTTTTATCCAGGATAGAACGGTCGTGTGAGGAATCTCGTACAATTGTGAAGCTCCTCGTACACTGATTAAACCATTCTCAACCTCATTCACAACTTTCATCTTAAAGGCTACTGTGTAACTGTTTTGATGCTGTTTGACTTTCTCGTTTTCACTCATTTTCATACTCCTATTGTTGGCGTTGAGTGTCAACTTATTTAGGACGGGACAATTGATCGGAGCTGCGGAAAGCTCCACTACGATAGCCCATTGCTTGTGGTCACGATGTGGTCACTTTGCGGTTACTTTTGTGACCACAAGGTAACGGCATCGTGACCACATCTAATGGGCAT
>JALNYD010000101.1 GCA_023230025.1 Candidatus Cloacimonadota bacterium
GGCTACATAGGAAAACTCTGTGCCGAAGACGGATTTATAGAACTCAAAAGCTTCCAGGCAAGTGCCATTGAAGTTCAGGTATGGGTTAATAGAGGCCATAACTACTCCTAACTTTTAATGATATACATAGTATAATCAGGATTTTCCGACCGGGTAGGTAATTGTATCCTGAGCCTTAACAGCTCATCCTTGTGTAATATCGTGTTTAGTTTGAAATGACATAATCCATGCCCAGCTCACCACCCAATATTGTATGGGGCTGAAGCCCCATGCCCCGGCAAGATTTCATATCAAAGTGGAAACTGTACAAGAGGTCAATACTCCATTTGTGCTGCATTCAGCGCTGGTGCTGATTTTCCCCCGCAAAAAAACCGGCAGCTTTAGGGGCTACCGGTTTTTTATCTGAAAAGACGTATGAGGTCTTTATTTATTCAGGTCTTCGGCTTTGATGCTTTCTTTTTTGGCCTTAATGGTGGATTCTTCCACGAATTGGATGATTGCCATGGGAGCATTATCGCCGCGGCGGAATCCCGCTTTGAGTACTCTGGTATAACCACCCTTGCGGTCGGCAAAGGCAGGGGCAATTTCGTCGAAGAGTTTCTTAACCAGGTCACGATCGCCCAAAACGCTATAGGCCAGCCTGCGGGAATGAACGGTATTGTTCTTTCCATAGGTAACCACACGTTCTACAAAGCGTCTCATTTCCTTGGCTTTGGCCAGCGTAGTATTAAGCTGGCCATGTTCCACCATGGATTTAACGAGGTTTCTCATCATCAGGCGTCTTGCATCGGTCTCGCGTCCGAACTTTCTACCTTCAACTCTGTGTCGCATTTTTCACCTTCTTTTTTGGAGCAGGAACCGGTTTGCGGGGGGTGGCTGTTTTTTCCGTTGCTACGGGCGCAGTTTCGGGGCTTTTTTCCTCGATCACATCTGCTGTTGCTTCTTCGGGAGCGATAATCCCCCGGGAGCGGGCTTCTTTGATCTTGCGGTAGATGCTATCCACGTCCATACCCAGTTCCAGATCATATTTTTTAAGTTTTTGGACGATCTCTTCCAGAGATTTTTTACCGAAGTTGCGGAACTTCAGCATTTCGGCTTCAGATTTGGAGACCAATTCACCGATTGTGCTGATTTCTGCCATTTCCAGGCAATTTGCTGCGCGCACGGTAAGCTCGATTTCCTTTACGCTCATGCGCAGGATGCGTTCTTTCTCTTCGAGATCGGGATCGAGTTCCACGTCCTTGATATATTCGGGCTCGGTTTCAAACAAGCTGATTTTGGCAGCCATATCCTTGAGGATTTTGGCAGCCAGGAACAGCGCAATCATTGGTTCGACAGCACCATTGGAATGGATTTCCAGGATCAGCTTGTCGAAGTTCATGCGTTCTTTAACGCGCTGATGGGTAACCGAGAAGTTTACCTTCAGAATTGGAGAGTATATGCTATCGATGGGGATGAAGCCAATCGGATGCCCTTCTGGATTCTGACGGTCTGCGGAAACGTATCCGCGTCCGATACCTACAATCATCTCAATCTTAAGATCAATATCTTCAGTTACTTCCAGTAGATAGAGGTCTTTGTTGATAATCTTGATGTTGGCATTCTCCTGGACCATGCTGGCGGTGATGATTCCCTTACCTTTGTGTTCCAGGACAATGGTGCTTTCTTCTACGGTTTTGGATTCAATCACCATTTGCTTGATTCTCAGGATCAGATCGATATAGTCCGAATTTGTCCCTGGAATCGGAGTAAACTCGTGATGCAAACCTTCAATCCGCACAAAGCGAACTGCGGCGCCCTGAATGGATGAGAGCAGGACTCTGCGCAGGGTATTACCCATTGTAGTACCAAATCCGGGTTCCAGGGGACCAATTTCAAATCTGCCATAGTTGCGGGAATATGACGCTTTGTCGTGTTCCACACTTTCCGGCATCTGTAAGGGTTCAAGATACATCATATCAAACTCCTCATGGGGTTTATTTGGAGTAGAATTCGACGATGAGACGCAGATCAACGGTGACCGGAATCTCGCTTGCAGCAGGAATCATATCAAAACTGCCGCGCATATTTTCTTTATCTACGGTTAACCAACTGTATGGGGTTGTGGCTTCACTGCGATCGAGAGCATCAACCAGCATTTTCATGCCACGGCTTTTGGGACGCACTTCGATGATATCCCCTGCTTTTAACAGATAGGAAGGGATGTCCACTTTTTTACCATTTACCATGAAGTGTCCATGGGTTACGAATTGACGTGACTGCATCCGTGTGCTGGCAAAACCCAAACGATAAACTACGTTGTCCAGACGGCGTTCCAGCAGTTGCATCAGGTTGTCGCCAGTTACTCCGCCAGCTTTGGCAGCCTTTACAAAGTAGTTTTTGAACTGCTTTTCCATCAGGCAATAGGTGAGGCGAAGCTGTTGCTTGGCTTTCAAGTGCACACCATAATCGGAGAGCTTTCTGCGCATCATAGCGCCATGCTGACCAGCCGGGTGTTTACGTTTACCCAGGATTCTGTCATATTTATTGGTGCCGAAGATGTTTTCACCAAATCTGCGGCAAAGTTTTGCTTTGGGTCCGGTATATCTAGCCATGATTTCTCCTTATATCCTTCTGGTTTTTGGGGGACGGCAACCGTTGTGGGGAATGGGGGTTTCGTCCTTAATCATGGTTACTTTAATGCCGGCTGCATTGATGGCGCGGATGGAAGATTCTCTTCCACCACCGGGACCTTTGACGATTACACCAACTTTCTGGATGCCCATTTCCACGCCGGCTTTAGCCACTTCAGCAGCAGCCATCTGTGCAGCGTAAGGAGTGCTTTTGCGGGATCCTTTGTTGCCAATTTTACCACCTGAACTCCAGGCCAGGACGTTACCTGCCCGATCAGTAAGAGAAATGATGGTGTTGTTGAAGCTGGAATGCACGAAGAGCAAGCCTTCATCGAAGGAAAGGCGTACACGTTTTTTCTTTACTCTGGTTTTCTTTGCCATGATTCAGCTCCTATTTCTTTTTCTTAATGGCGCTTCCGCGAGGACCTTTACGGGTTCTGGCGTTGGTGTGAGTGCGTTGACCGCGCACCGGTAGACCGCGTTTGTGACGCATGCCGCGATAGCAACCAATTTCCATGAGCCGTTTAATGTTCATGGCAATCTGAGTTCTCAAAGTACCTTCCACGGCATATTCGTTCTGAATGATGTCACGCAGTACTTTTTCTTCGTCCAATGTAAGATCAGCGACCTTCTTGAATTCATCGATATTAGCCTTTTGGCATATCTCGATAGCACGGCTTCTGCCGATACCATAGATATAGGTAAGACCAATGAAGAGCCGCTTATTCTTGGGGATCTCAATACCTGCAATATGTGCCAAGCTGGTCCTCCTTTCTAACCCTGTCTTTGTTTATGTTTAGGGTTTGAGCTGCAGATAACGCGAATAACGCCGTGGCGTTTGATTATTCTGCAATCCTTGCAGATTATCTTTACTGATGCTTTGACTTTCATTGTTATCTCCTTGACTCCCACCAGAAGTGAGAGGCAATTCTCTTATTTATAGCGATAAGTAATTCTACCACGGCTGAGGTCATAGGGAGAGAGCTCCACCTTAACCTTGTCGCCAGGCAGGATACGTATATAGTTCATTCGCATTTTGCCGGAGGAATGAGCCAATATCTCATGACCATTTTCCAGTTCCACGCGAAAAGTCGTATTTGGAAGGGCTTCTGTTACCACGCCTTCCACTTCAATAACGCCAGATTTACTCATGAATCATCCTTCCCTTACGCTTTTGTAAGTATCTCAGAACCGGCATCAGTAAGCAAAATGCTGTGTTCAAAATGCGCTGATAGCGAGCCATCCGCCACCATGAACTCCCAGCCTTTTTCCTTCACGCGGTTGGTGCCGATATTTACCATGGGTTCGATTGCCAGTGTCATCCCTGCTTGCAGGCGGGGGCCATATCCGGCTCGGCCAGAATTGGGTATCTGTGGCTCTTCATGTAGTTCTCTGCCCACTCCATGCCCAGTAAGATCATCGGCGGGATAATATCCCCTGGCGGCAATATAAGAGCCGATCGCATGAGAGATATCTCCCACCCGGGCTCCCGGTACTGCAGCTTGAATTCCGATCATCAGGGCTTCCTGAGTGGCATCCATCAAGGCTTTTGCAGCCTCACTGATCTGCCCCACAGCATAGGTACGGGCAGCGTCGCCATAGTATCCATCTTTGATAACACCGACATCGATGCCGATGATATCACCTTCACTGAGGATCACTTTCCTGGAAGGGATTCCATGCACAATTACGCTGTTTGGTGATGTGCACAGGGTTCCCGGAAACGGTTTCAATCCGGGAATTTGATAGCCCTTGAAAGCGGGAATCCCACCACGACCACGAATGAAGCTCTCGGCATATTGATCCAATTCCCAGGTGTTGATTCCGGGCTCAATCATTGCGTCCAACTTCTCCAGCAGCTCGCCAATGATCTGGCAAGCAATGCGAATCTTTGTGATCTCGGAGGGTGATTTCAGGTAGATCATTTAGCTGCTGCGTCCACGTAGTTTACCCTTCTTCATGAAACCGTCATAATGACGCATCACAAGATGGGATTCGATCTGTTGCAGAGTATCCAGCGCCACACCAACCACGATGATGAGCCCGGTTCCGCCAAAATAGAATGGCAGATCAAAACGATGGCTCATGATCTCGGGTAACAGAGCTACAAATGCGAAGAATATAGCACCCGGCAAAGTGATTCTGGTGAGAACATTATTGATGTATTCTGCAGTCTTCTTTCCGGGTTTCTTGCCAGGAATGTGTCCGCCATACTTCACCATATTCTCTGCCATTTCAGTGGGATTGAGCACAATTGCTGTGTAGAAATAGGCAA
Source organism: Candidatus Cloacimonadota bacterium (assembly GCA_023230025.1). GTDB lineage: Bacteria > Cloacimonadota > Cloacimonadia > Cloacimonadales > Cloacimonadaceae > UBA5456. The sequence continues at coordinate 4,888 of JALNYD010000101.1, forward strand.
AGAAGATGATCAGCGCTACATATAGCACTGTGTAGAGCAGAGCTCCCGGGGAAAGCCAACGCTGCAAGGTTACCCAAAAACCACCATTGGAGCCAAAGAAAGCCGCAATGGTTGCAGGGAACATCAATACGCTTTGTGCGAAGATGATGGGAATCACACCCGCGGTATTCACCCGTAGGGGAATATAGGTGCTCTGACCGCCATAAACTCTGCGGCCAACAATACGCTTGGCATATTGCACTGGGATCTTTCGGGTAGCTTCGGTCACAAATATCACCGCCGCGGTGACAGCCACCATCAAGATTACGGCAAAGATTGCCTTCCAGGCATAAGTAGGCTCTGCGCCTACCTTCTGGAACATCCGGATAAATCCCTCCGGATAACGGGCAATGATGCCAGCGAAGATAATCAATGAAATGCCATTGCCAATTCCATGCTCAGTGATTTGCTCACCAATCCACATCACGATCATCGTCCCTGTTACCAGGGTAATAATGCCCGTCAGGTGAAAGAGCACACCCGGAGCGGGAACTACTCCACCGGAAAGATTGGTAAGCCAAATGGTAATGGTTATGGCATTGAAAGCGCCAAGGCCCACTGTTCCATAACGGGTAATCTGGTTCAGCTTTTTCTGGCCTTCCGCGCCTTCTTTACGCAGTTTTTCAAAATAGGGAATGATGCTGCCCAACAGCTGAATCACGATGGATGCAGTGATGTAGGGCATGATTCCCAAGGCAAATACCGATGCACGTTCGAAGTTTCCACCCACGAAGAGATCCAGCAAACCGAACAGGGTGTTACCACCCTCTCTGGCACCTTCAAAGAAAGCTTGCAAGGCGCTGGCATCAACCCCCGGAATGGGTACAAAACTACCCATTCTGTACAACACCAGGAACAGTGCGGTAAAGAGGATCTTGGTCTTCAGGTCCGGAATCCGGAACATGTTTGTTATAGTCTTAAGCAAATTAAACTACCTCCGCCTTGCCGCCGTTCTTTTCGATGAGCGCTTTAGCGTTTTTGGAGAATGCGTTCGCTTTGATATGAACAGCTTTGGTGAATTCTTCAGTAGTTCCGGCAAGCACTTTCACCGGAGCTTTAGCTTTTTGACCTTTAGAGGGGATCAAGCCCATTGCTTCGAGCTTGGCGATATCAAATTCGGTGTCTTCCAGGCCTACGAGGCGAGAAAGATTGAGGCTGCGATAGCCAACGCGGAAGATGTTTTTGAAGCCACGCTTGGGCAAGCGACGGTGCATGGGCATCTGTCCACCTTCAAAAGCAGCTGGAACATTTCCACCGGCACGGGCTTTCTTACCCTTGTGACCACGGCCAGCCTGATGGCCGGAACCCGAGCCCTGACCTTTACCCAGACGTTTCTTGTTTTTTCTACCGGCAGGTCTGCCAAGATTGGTGAGTGTCAACATTGCTATTCTCCCTGCACTTCTTCTACTTTAACCAGATATGATACTTTGTTGATCATACCCCGAATCACAGGATTGTCATCATGAATCCGGCTGCTGTTGAGCTTGCCCAGACCCAGGGATTTTACAACCCGTTTGTGAGCTTCAATACGATTTATGGTGCTGCGGATTAGGGTTACTTTGATCTTCTTCATTTCTCCTCCTGCCCGGTGAGCTGAGCGATGGTCTTGTTGCGCAGACGGGCTACTTCAGAGATGGTACGCATGGATTTGAGTCCGTTGATGGTTGCTTTCACCACGTTGGTCGGGGTGTTTGAACCCAGGGACTTGCACAGGATGTTCTGGATTCCTGCGGCTTCAAAGATCGCGCGGGTGGTATTTCCGGCGATAACTCCGGTACCGGGAGAAGCTGGTTTGATCATCACACGGCTTGCGCCAAAACGGGCTACGATTTCGTGTGGAACTGTGCCTTTTACGATCGGCACATTGAACATATTTTTGATGGCTTTTTCTTTGGCCTTGCGAATGGCATCCACAATTTCGTTGGCTTTGCCATTGCCCACACAAACTTTGCCGGCTTTGTCGCCAACAACTACGATGGCGCTGAAGGAGAAGTTTCTTCCACCTTTCACCACTTTAGCCACGCGCTTGGTATCGATGATCTTCTCTACCAGAGTTTCTTCTTCAAGGTTTTGATTGTGTTGATAATTCAAGCTATCCTCCTGTTTAGAACTCAAGCCCGGCTTTACGGGCGCCGTCGGCTAAAGCTTTTACGCGGCCATGATATTTGTATCCGGCGCGATCGAAAGCGATTGTTTTGATGCCAGCAGCCAGGGCTTTTTCGCCCAGTTTGACGCCAACAGCCATGCTGATCTCGGTCTTGGTCTTTGCATCACCAGGAGCAAAATCTTTGGCTTTGGAAGACATCGAAGCCAGGGTGAGACCCTTGCTGTCATCAATAATCTGCCCATATATATGCTTCAAGGAACGAAACACCACAAGGCGCGGACGATCGGTGGTGCCAGAAAGGCGTTTCCGAATCGCGGCACGACGACGGGTGCGCAAGTCACTTTTTATCTTTGTAATAGATTTTATCATTTACATTACCTCTTACTTGCTTCCGGCTTTTCCGGCTTTGATGGTAACGTGTTCATCATGATAGCGAACACCCTTACCTTTATAGTTTTCCGGAGGACGACAGCCACGCACTTCAGCGGCAAATTGACCAACCAGTTGCTTGTCAATGCCCTGAATGTTAATGATGGTGGTGAAATCACTACGGGTTCCCTTGGAACGGGGAACAGCGTTAGCATCCACTTTCAGGCCAGAGGGAATGTGCAGCAGAATGTCGTGTGAATAGCCCAGGCTGAGCTTGAGCCAGGGTCCCACCACTTCTGATGAATAACCTGTACCAAATATGTGCAGAGTCTTTTTGTAGCCTTCGCTTACACCGATTACCATATTTTGGATCAGAGCGCGGGTGAGGCCATGCACTGCACGTTGGGTCTTACTGTCATCCGCACGTTTTACTGTGAGAATGCCTTCATCCATCTCGAGGCTCATACCGGGCATGAGATCATAGCTCAATTCGCCCAGCTTGCCTTTGACGGTAACATGGTTACCATCGAGTTTGACGGAAAGATCGGAGCTAAGCTTGATAGGTGCTTTTCCTATTCGGGACATTTTTTCCTCCTACCAAACACGGCAGACATATTCGCCGCCCACGTGTTGATTGCGGGCGTCGCGATCCACCATCACACCACTGCTGGTGGAGATGACCGCGCAACCAGTGTTGTTATACACGCTGGGAAGCTTGTCAGCCTTGACGTAAACACGTCTTCCGGGTTTTGAAACTCTTACCAATCCTTGCATTACGGGTCGTCCATCATTGGTGTAACGCAGGATTACCAATATACGCTTATAATTGAACTTGTGCTCCGGATCTTTGTCTAATACTTGGTAGCTATTCACAAAGTTTTCATCAGCAAGGATCTTTACCAAAGCTTCGGTGAGCTTGTTGTGGTTAACGATCACTTGTGAGTGTCCGGCACGATATGCATTGCGGATCTTGGTCAATGCATCAGCTATCGGATCAGATACGCTCATTTATATCTCCTTGTTTTACCAGCTGCTTCTGGTGATTCCGGGGATTTGTCCCTCAGAGGCATACTTGCGGAAGCAAAGACGGCACATGCCGAAATGGCGCATATAGGCGCGTGGGCGTCCACATAGTTTGCAACGGTTATACTGTCTAACGGCGAACTTGGGAGTTCTTTGTTGCTTGATGATCAGTGATTTCTTTGCCACGATATCTCCTTATTCGGCTTTTTGGAAGGGCATGCCGAGTTCGCGTAGAAGCTGGCGGCATTCTTCATCGGTATGAGCCGTGGTTACGATGGTGATGTTGAGGCCACGAATGGCATCCACTTTGTCGAATTCGATTTCGGGGAAAACGGTTTGTTCCTTCAGGCCAAAGGAGAAGTTTCCTCTGCCATCAAAGGTGTCGTTTTTGATCCCACGGAAGTCACGAATCCTGGGAATAGTAATCGCGGTTAAGCGATCAAAGAACTCATACATCACTTCATCACGAAGGGTTACCTTACAACCAATGGGCATTCCCTGACGCAGTTTGAAGTTGGATATGGATTTGCGGGCTTTGGTGATCAGAACTTTACGCCCGGTAATCTGTTCCATGTCTTTCACGGCATTATCCAGGTTTGCCTTGTTTTGAGTAGCGCTTCCCACGCCCATACTCACCACGATTTTCACCATTTTGGGAACCTGATGAGGGTTCTTGTAGTTGAATTTCTT
>JALNYD010000102.1 GCA_023230025.1 Candidatus Cloacimonadota bacterium
CCGGGATCAGGCTATTGGCAGAGGAGATCACTGGACCATTGGGCTGGATTACATGCAGCAATCCAAGCTCTGAAATCCTGAACCTGGCCTTGAGTATCTTTTGGTACTATCACAAAAAAGCGGATGATCAGGGTTCTGTCTTGCTGGAGTCAGAATCTGGAATCCAGAAAAAGCAAGCAGTAAAATGCGATGCAAAGCTGCTTAAGCAATTCCATATCTCCTATGACTGAAGGGACTATGATCAAGATTCAAGCTTATATTCTTTTGCCCGGTTTTCAAACCAATACCTGGCTTATCTGGGATGATGAAACACTGGATGCTCTGCTGATTGATCCCAGCACTCCGGATCAATCGCTGGCTGATCAAATCCAGAAGATAGGTCTGAAGATTAATGCTATTGTCAATACTCATGGCCATGCCGATCACATTGGTGGCAACGATTATTTCAAGAAGCTGTTCAATTGTCCGGTGCTGATTCATGCCGAAGATGCTGAGATGCTGATCAATAACAAAAAAAACCTGAGTGATTATATTGGATCCCCTTATGCTTTGACTGCGGCGGATCGTCAGTTGCATGATGGAGACATCGTTCAAATGGGGAAGCATCATGTGAAAGTTATTCATACCCCAGGGCATACACCTGGAGGGATATGTCTGCATGTGCACAAATATCTGATATCGGGAGATACGCTGTTCGAAATGAGTATCGGACGCACCGATTTTCCAGGAGCTTCACATGAGAAGATCATCACTTCAATCCGTGAAAAACTATTTGTATTGCCCGATGACACAATTGTCTTTCCGGGCCATGGTCCCAGAACTTCCATTGGAATGGAAAAGAAGAATAATCCCTTTTTAAGGTAGAAGAAATGCAGAAAGTTCTAATCCTCGATTTTGGCTCTCAATACACTCAGTTGATTGCCAGGAAGACCCGTGAACTGGGTATTTACAGTGAGATTCATCCTTATAATATGAGCATCTCAGAAATCCAAAAAATGGCACCTCAGGCTATCATTCTTTCTGGCTCACCCTATTCCATTGGACGTGAGAACGCCCCCAAACCAAGTATGCAGATATGGGATATGGGTCTGCCGATTCTGGGAATATGCTATGGCATGCAGTTGGTTGCCGAAAGATTTGGCGGCTTAGTTTCTGCAGCCAGAGAAAGAGAATATGGCAAGGCTGAACTAAGCATCAAACATACAGATAAGCTCTTGACAAATATCGATGACGGCTCTCAGGTTTGGATGAGTCATGGCGATAAGGTGGAAAAGATCAGCGATGAGTTTATGGTATTGGCAGAAACCCGCAATTCCCACCATGCTGTGATTAAGCATAAACTATACAAAATCTATGCTTTGCAATTTCATCCAGAAGTGCATCACAGTTCCTGTGGCAAGCAAATCCTGCGTAACTTCCTCTATGACATTGTGGGGTTGGAAGCGCAGTGGTCTGCTCAGACATTCATTAGCGATGCCATAGCCCGAATACGAGCAGAGGTTGGTTCTAAGCGGGTGATTTTGGGCTTGAGTGGAGGAGTGGATTCATCGGTGGCTGCAGCCTTGTTGCATGAAGCCATTGGCACACAATTGATCCCAATCTTTGTGGATACAGGTATGATGCGCTATGATGAAGCCAATCGGGTTCGGGAAATGTTCCAGGTGTATCCTGATTTGCAGATTGACTTTGTGGATGCGTCTGAGCTATTTCTACAAAGGCTCAAAGGAATCAGTGACCCCGAACAGAAGCGAAAGATTATCGGCTCTACCTTTATCGATGTCTTTGAAAAAGAAGCTGCAAAGTTTCCCGATGCCCACTTCCTGGCTCAGGGCACCTTGTATCCGGATGTGATTGAAAGTGTATCTTTTGCAGGACCATCTGTTACGATTAAAAGCCATCACAACGTGGGGGGATTACCCGATAAAATGCAGCTTTCGTTGATTGAACCCTTGCGCGAACTCTTCAAAGATGAAGTGCGGGAAGTGGGACGTCAGCTCAAGCTTCCTGAGCTTCTGATCCGGCGGCACCCTTTCCCGGGTCCTGGTTTGGCTGTGCGCATTCTTGGCGATATTGATCATCACAAAGTCAAACTCTTGCAAGCTGCCGATGAGATCTTCATCAGCGAATTGCGGGAATGGCAGCTCTATGACAACACCTGGCAAGCCTTTGCCGTGCTGCTGCCCATCCAAAGTGTTGGAGTGATGGGTGATGAGCGGACATACGAGCAGGTTTGTGCTCTTCGGGCAGTGAATAGTGTGGATGGCATGACTGCTGATGTCACTGATTTCCCCTTTGCATTTCTAAAACATGTTGCAGGCCGAATCTGCAATGAAGTAAAGGGAATATCCAGAGTGGTCTATGATATCAGTTCCAAGCCTCCGGCGACAATTGAGTGGGAGTAGCTAGATAATAATGCCAGAGCCTAGAACAAGATCATCATCATACAATGCAATAACTTGACCAGGCGTAATTGCAGAGATACATTCACTAAACATGATATAGTATTTATCATCAGTAAGATGATCTACAGTACATGATACTGGTTGATGGGCCAGGCGGATCTTTCCCTGACAGCGAAGTTGCTGCTTTGGTTCTGGGATTGAAACCCATTGTAGGGATCTGGCATACAAGGAATCGCTAAAAAGCTCCTCTTCCGGGCCGATAATTACAGTGTTCGATTCCGGATTAATACCGATCACATATTGGGGAACGGCAAAACCTGCCAGACCCAGTCCCTTGCGCTGTCCGATTGTGTAGTGAACAAGTCCCTTGTGCATGCCCAGAACCTTGCCATCTCGATCAACAAATTGGCCGGGCACAATATCTGAGTTGTGAAAGAGAGGGGTATTATCATAGCTTTCCAGGAAGTCCTGGCTTTCCTTTTTCTTGATCAGGTATTCATAACCCTTGCTCTCAGCGAAGGCTTTGATCTCAGTTTTCATCATTTCGCCCAGGGGGAACAGTGTAAGGGAAAGTTGTTCCTGGCTGAGGGCACTAAGGAAGTATGACTGATCCTTTGCTTTATCTCTGGCTTGATGCAACTGCCAGCGGGAAAGCTGTTCACTGTAACTGATCCGGGCATAATGACCAGTGGCAAAACGATCGAAACTGATACCGGAAGCCTGTGCTTTGCTAAGCATGGCTCCAAACTTGATCTTCTGATTGCAGACCACGCAGGGATTGGGAGTGCGTCCGGAAGCATAGCACTGGCGATAGTCTTCAAGCACTTCGCGTTCAAACTCCTGTTCCAAATTGATGATGTGATGCTCAATCCCCAATTTAGCGGCAGTTCTTTTTGCAGACTCAATCGCCTGTGGCTCGGACGGCCCGAAGCAGCCACGTTTATCTGCCTGTACGATCCCGCTACGGGGATTCCATTTGGTCATTGTAATGCCGATTACTTCGTGTCCCTGATCACGTAATAGCATCGCACATACAGTGCTGTCGATGCCGCCACTCATACCCAGGGCGATTTTCAAGAGTGAACCTCAAAAAAGCTTTCCAGCCTTAGAATGGTGCGAGAATCCATCTTCTCTGGTTGATCGCCTTCCAAAGTCAGGAAGGGTAGGTTGATGTGTTTCCTGAGTAGGAGATTATCGATCTGAAGATGGCAAAAGCTTTGAGTATAGCTAATTATTGCATGCAGATCCCGCTTAACAATCTGCTGTTGAATATCTTTCAGCCGGTCAAAGGCGGTATAGGGATAGGTGTAAACCAAGTACTGATCTACAATGTCTTGCTTCAGAAAGGGCATGGAAAACTGACGCTGCACTTCATTGAACAGCACATCCCCACCTAGATCCGATATGCTGTCGTAGATATCCCGAAAGATGGGCGGTACGCCAAGATAACCGATTCTGATGCGGGTGGGCAATTCATCTCTCTGCCTTGCTTGATAGAGGAACTCATCCAATTCTCTTTCAAACTGATCCGGGTTGCCCTGGAAATCCGATGAGTTTACCAACCATAGATGATTTTCTTTCCCGCTTACTTTGCGTTGCAGCCAGGTGAGTTCATCCAGATAAACCAGTTTGGCTCTGATTTGATCCAGTCTGGCTTTGACCTCAAGAGTTTGTTTTCTGGATACTTCATAATGACTTTCCAGAGCCTGGATTTCCAAATCCAATTGATGATAATCCCGCAGAGAAGGGAAGGAGAAACGATAAACGGGGATTCCTTCCTCTTTAATCATTTCCAGAAGCGAATTCGTGTTTGAGCAGTCTCCCTGGACTATGCCAATCACTTCGTCAAGCTGAGTGGATAGGGCTGCTGAAAAGTTTCCCTTGATCCATGAACATAAGGTCCGGGGGAATCCAAATAGTTCAGCTTTATGGATCAATTCCGAGGAATCCATGCTCAGAAAGATGTTGTTCAGGTCTATGGGAGTGTGTCCTGCAGCATATAGGACTTCCACCGGAAGTGAGGTTGTGAATCCGATGCGCTTAGTCACAGGCCAGCTCCAGGTATTCATCTTCCAATTCCTGGATGTCATCATGCAGTTGTTGGATCATATTCTCGATTTCTTCAGATTCAGAATTGAGACTGAGTACTGCAGATTTGTCTGAATAAGTAGAACTATCAGAAAGCAACTGGTGGATTTCATCCAACCGGGCTTGCCGATTGGAAAGCTCCTGATGCTTGTGATCAATCTGCTTTTGAACTTGTTCCAGGTGCCAGGGATTGATCTTGCGGATTTTATCCCGTACAACTGGAGCTTTTTTGGGAGGCTCCGGCTCAGTAAAGGCAAGATCCATTGCTGTATCTGCATCTGCGTCCGGTTCTTCGATTGTGCTTGCAACACTTCTTCCCTCCAATACACGGCGAAACACCCAAAACTTGTTTGCCAGTTTGCGGATGAAATGCCGGTCGTGAGATACAAAGATGATGGTGCCCTTGAACTCATCCAAGGCTTCCAATAGCGCATCGTTCATTGGAATATCCAAGTGGTTCGTTGGTTCGTCCATGATTAACAAATTGGGCTTTTCATGGATCAGCACGCTGAGATAAAGTCGGGATTTTTCACCACCGGACAACACTGAGACTTCTTTATCCACATCATCTCCCACAAAGCCAAAGCGAGCCAGCCAGCTAAGGACATATCCTCTGGTCTGAGTTGGGACCAGACTCCATAGAGTGTCCATCACTGTAAGGCTTTCATCCAGATAGCTTTGATGCTGATCGTAATAGGCAACCCGAAGGCTGGCTCCTATCTTCAGCTCACCAGAAAGAATCTCATGCTCATCTCTTAATATACGTAGCAAAGTGGATTTTCCACATCCATTAGGGCCGATCAAGGCGATTCTGTCCTGCCAGTGGGCAGAAAGATTCACATTCTTGGCCAGAATCCGGTTCTCTCCGATGCCGAACATAAGGTTTTTGAGGATAAACACATCATTGCCACTCCGCTGGGGTGCATCAAGGTGGAGCTTCATTTCCCGCGAATGATGAGGCTTTTGGATGATATCCATTCGAGCCAGCATCTTGATCCGGGATTTGGCCATGGCGGTCTTCTGCCCTGCGATGTTCTTCTGGATAAAGGCTTCAGTATCCGCAATGAGCTTCTGCTGTCGCTCATAGTGCTTTTGTTGAGCTTTGGCAGCTATTTGATCAGCTTCGTAAAAGGAACTGTAATTGCCCTTGCTGATGCGGATTGTTTTATCTCGAATATAATAGATGGAGGAAACAGTGTTATCCAGAAACTCCCGATCGTGGGATACCACCAGATAGGGGCGTGGATTGGCCCAGAGAAATCTTTCCAACCAGCGGATCATGGCAATGTCAAGATGGTTGGTGGGTTCATCCAGGATCAGTAAGTCATATTGCATCAAAAGCAATGCGGCCAAACATATTCTGGTCTGTTCTCCGCCACTGAATTGCGCAATAGTCTTTTCCCATTCCTCGGCGGGAAAACCCAATGAAGTGAGCACATACTTGATTTGATTGTCGTGCTCAAACGCTCCTTTGTTATGCATTTCTTCCAGGACGGCATTCAGTTCGTTTTGAGTCTGGATATCATGTTGACCGGCCAACTGAGCTGATAGGGTTTCCATCTTGTGTTTCAAACCCAGTAGATCAGGACGGGCTTCATTGATATAATCGATCATCTTTCGCTGAGGATCCAGCACGGCATTTTGGGCCAGGTAGCCAATCCGGCATTTCTTAGCCTTTACAAGTATACCAGAAGTGGGTTCCAGCATTCCCATGATCATTTTAATCAGGGTGCTTTTCCCGCTTCCGTTTGGACCGATAAGACCGATCTTGCTATTATGTTCGATGCTGCAGTTCACACTACTGAGAATGTGATTACCAGCAAACTCAATTCCGAGATCTATGCATTGGACGAGGCTCATTCATACTCTCTTTAATGGATTTTCTATACAATGGGCAAAGTATAAGAGCAGCTTCTGCTGTCAAATACAATTTTGATGTGGGTAGCATGGAAAGGGAGCGGCAATTTTTTCCTTGCCAAAAATCCGCAGCTAAAATCAATGGTCTTCACATCCGGTCGGGATGTAGCGCAGTCCGGCTAGCGTACTTGAATGGGGTTCAAGTGGTCGCAGGTTCAAATCCTGTCATCCCGACCAGTTTTCTTTCACCCGCTCGGCGGGTGTTTCTTTTGTCTTTCAGGAGGCGGCTGTCTTCATAGTGCTTTCCATATCACACATTTCTTGAGATACGGAATAGTAATTGCAATATGATAATTACGAAGCAAGGAAGTGTCTAATCAAAGGGAAATGCTCTGCCTGTTGCATAACTTCAACGCACTTTGGATTTTAAATGAGTTATTTTCCTTGACAGGAATGCGAACCAGATTAGTTTAGCTCTAAAGAGGTTATTAAATGAAGAAGACCTATTTGTTGATCCTTTTGCTGGCAAGCCTCTCTTTATCGGCTTGGGGGCTCTCTATATATGAAATCCAGTACAGCACTTTCCCTGGTAGTGACAACACCTATCCCTCGCCTTATGCCGGGAAATCTGTTAGCACTGAGGGGATAGTTACAGCTACTAACTACAAGGGCGGTGGCTTCTTTATCTCGGAAACCGTAGCCGGAGCTTTCAATGGCATTTTGGTTTCTGATCGTAATGCCAGCATCCGGGTTGGTGACAGAGTTCGCTTAAAGGCAACAGTCAAGGAAAGTTTTGGTATGACAATTCTTGAAGATGTAAGCTCACTTTCAATCCTGGAGCGGAATCATCCCCTGCCACATCCTGTGATTCTTACAACAGCCCAGCTTGGTCGCGCAATGGAAGCAGAAGCATATGAAGGGGTGTATGCCAAGATCCTCTCAGTCAGCAGCGGAAAATCAAAGAGTAGCCGTCAAACCATAAGAGTAAGTGACGGCACTGGTTTATGTAGTGTCCAGCTTGGTAGTTTTGGTGACAATCTATCGGTACGCAATATTGGATCTCATTTCACTGCGATTACCGGAATTGTAAGTTTTGGTTTTGGTGAGTTCTCACTGAATCCAGTTTCAGCATCTGATATTGAAGTGAACCAGCCGGTTTCTATACAAAGCCGCAGCTGGGGTAAGATTAAATCAATTTACAAATAGCGAGGTCTGAGTAATGAAAAAGTTCTTCAAAACCATCCTTTTCCTTGGAGGAGCTGCTGCTGCCGCTCATTATGGCATGAAAGCCTATAAACGGGTAAATGGAACGGTAAAACTATCCAAATCTCTGCCAGAGTTTCTATCCAATGTGTATGGTGAATTCCCCAAAGTAGATATCACTCGCTCCATGAACTACCTGAAAATCAAGATTGGCTTCACCCAGGCCATCTTGGACAAGCATGACGATATTGAGACAACTGTTCGTGAATACATTGATGATTTCTACCCCGATGTAGCAAAGTGTTCTGTGGAGATTGACATTCATGTAAAGGGAGAAGAGGAAGCTGAGCTCGAGCCCGAACCAGAGAAGGAAGAAGAAGTTCAAGAATAATCTACGATATATTTGATAGGAGGTGAAGCGTGCTTCACCTCCTTTTTTACGTGATCAATAAAGTGAAGAACCTAATGAGCTCAGTATTGAGGAAATGCAGCTGTAAAAATATGGAGCGGGCAACGGGACTCGAACCCGCGACCCCCAGCTTGGGAAGCTAGTGCTCTACCAACTGAGCTATGCCCGCTCATTCCAGAGCAAAGTCTTGTAACAACGGTAAGCTGTCAAGAACAATCGCATCAATCAAAGGCTGGTAACCAAATCCCCAGGATAGCGGCAATCAGTAGCAGTGCTGTGGGACTTAGGTAGGTCCACAATGGCAACCTGGCTTTGTTCTGATTCTCTCCACAACACATGCCCAGGCTAATGCGCATCATCGACCAGGCAATCACAGCCAGCATCAAAATCAGAGCAATCATTGGCAAGATGTAGCCTTGGCTGATCATTGCACTGATGATGAAAAACTTGCTTACAAATAGGGGAGAGGGCGGAAATCCCAAAATCATGATCAATGCCAGCAACCACAGCCATGCGGTAGTGCGATTGCGATTGAAGAGGCTGTTGATATTAGCGTGATGCTTGTCATGATAGATGCTCAGGATGTTACCGGCACACAGGAAGAATGCCGCTTTTACCAATGAATGTCCCAGAATATGAAGGTATCCGGCATAAATGGCAACTCCTCCAAGCCCGAATGCAATCATTATCAATCCCATGTTTTCGATTGAGGAATAAGCCAGCAAGCGCTTATAGTTGCGCGTTTTAAGGATAAACACAGTTGCTACAAACACGCTTAAGAAGCCCATGACAAGGTACAAATCCTGAGCCAAATTACCCATTCCAGCATTCCTCATAATGCGATCAATGCGCAAAACCGGAAGGAGCGCAGTATTCAACAGAGCTCCGGACAACAAAGCCGATACTGGCGCTGGAGCTTCAGAATGAGCATCAGGCAACCAGAAATGCAGGGGAGCCAGACCAATCTTTGTCCCAAATCCCACCAGAATAAAGATGAACGAAAGCTTCAGCCAAAACGGGGATAGGGCATGAACCTGGATCTTGCTAAGATGCAGACTGGCAT
>JALNYD010000103.1 GCA_023230025.1 Candidatus Cloacimonadota bacterium
TTCCTGATGGTGATGGGGCGCAAGGGCAAGCTCAGTATGCTACCCATCTTTTTGGGGAACTACTTTGTTGCCAGCCTCTTCAGCTTTGCCAGTTTACCCACTTTGCTGACGCCGCTTCCAGCTTTTGATCTCTGGTTTGGATGCCTCACCGGAGCGCTGTTTCTGGCGAATTTCTGGATCTATCAGAAGTGCATTGTGGTCAATGGACTGTCCCTTAGCGTGGGAGTGATGCGCATTGCGATGATCATTCCCGTCCTGATTTCGCTCTTTGCCTTTCGGGAATATCTGAGTGTGCTAAACATCCTGGGCATCGGCTTGGGGCTCCTGGCTTTCAGCCTCAAAACTGATGCCAGAACCCTGCATAATCTGCTCTGGATCATTGCCCTCTTTTTTGTTTCCGGCTTCACCGATGCTGCCACAAAGATATACAAGGAACTGGGTAGCGCCAATGAGGCCTACTTTGTGTTTTTCATCTTCAGCTCTGCCTTTGTATATACAGTGTTGGCGCTGATCATCGGAAATATCCGCTTTCCAGTTTCTGCTCTTCTGTTTGGCTTTCTCCTGGGTGTTCCCAATCGACTGTCCACAGTATTTTTCCTGCGCGGATTGGACACTGTGCCAGCGGCGATCGCCTATCCTCTGGTGGCTGTGGCAATCGTATTACTAAGCATTTTCAGCGATATTCTGCTTTGGAAAAAGAAGGTCAATCGTCAGGATATTGTTCTCTGGGTGTTGCTAATTTTCAGCTTGATCCTGTTAAATCTGTAAAAATCCCAATAAAGCGATTGACAATTTCGTGTCTGCCAATTTGAATGACTTGGTGTATCGGTAAAATACTGATTTACTTTGTTACCACAATCTAGTTTAAGGAGACTTGCGATGGATGTTACTGCACTTCTGCAAAGCCTGGACAAAATTTGTATATCATCACCTGAATTGAGCCTTCAAACTGCTGATATCCGTCAGATTATCGATAAATTGAGCTCCGAAATATCAAAACTGGAGCAGGAACGCGACCAGTTTCACAGCTATGTCGCCAATGCCAATGATACCATCGCAATTCTTGATCTGGATGGGAAAGTTTCCTATACAAACGAGAATTGGAACAAGCAACTGGGTATCGACCCTCAGGAAGTGTTGCATGACCGCATCTTTGAGCGTTATATGCACCCTGAAGATGCCCCCAAAGCTCAGGAATTCTTTGAGCTTGCCATCAAGACCCGGCAAAGTCAATCAGGCTTCCAGTATCGCATCAAACACAAGGATGGCTCCTGGCGCTGGCACATGGCAAGCATCTCACCCATTATGAATAAGGATGGAGAGGTGGAGTCAATTCTCTCCATCGCCCGCAGCATTCATGATCAAAAAACCGCTGAGCTCAAGGTGTGCGAAAGTGAAAGATGGATGCGCCTGATCTTTGATACCATGCGGGAAGGCGTGATTGTTGTGGATAATAACGATCAGATCCAGTTCGTCAACAAAAGCCTCTGCACTTTGTTTGGCTTCCAAGCCCAGGATGTGCTGGGAAAAACAGGTTATGAAGAACTGATTATCCCCGAAGATCACCACATCATAATAGAAAAGAACCAGCAGCGCACTAGTGGTCTGGTTGATGAGTATCAGGTGCGGGGGCGTAAACGCAATGGCGAATTGATCTGGCTGCAGATCAGCGGCGCTCCCATCCACGATGAGCAGAACCAGGTTGTAGGTTCCGTGGGCATCATGACCGATATCACCCAGAAGCGCAAAATGCTGCAAGCTTTGCACAAAAGCGAAGAAAAATACCGTCACCTCTTTGAGGATTCTCTTGCCGGAGTATTTCAATCCTCTTTCAATGATCAATATCTGAATGTAAATACTTCGTTTGCAAAGATGTTTGGCTTTGAAAGCGCTCAAGATATGATTGCCAAAGTGAAGGATATCAAGGATATGTATGTGCATCCTGAACAACGTGAGAATCTGAAAGCGCAATTGCTGCGGGATGGTTTGGTGGAACACTATGAACTGGAACTAAAACGCGTGGATGGCAGTGAGTTCTGGGTATCACTTTATGCCCGGCTCGGTACTCATGAAGATGACAGCATGATCCTGGAGGGCGCTTGCGTTGATATCACTGAGAGTAAATCCCTCAAAGAACAGCTATTAGCCAGCCAGAAAATGGAAGCTATCGGGAAACTTGCCGGTGGGATTGCCCATGACTTTAACAATCTGCTTACTGTGATTCTGGGTTATGCCGAGGATATCATGGAAAACCTGAACCCAAACTCCCAGCTCAATGAACCTGCAGATGAAATCATCAAAGCAGGCTTGCGGGCTGCGAATCTCACCCGTCAATTGCTCGCATTTAGCCAGAAACAAATCCTTAACAATCAGGAAGTAAACTTCAACAGCCTGATCAATAACCTCCACGGGATCATCTCCCGCCTCACCGGAGAGGAGATTCAGGTGGATATCAAGCTCAGTGAAGACCTGGCCAGCGTCAAAGCCGATCCCAGTCAAATTGAACAAGTGCTGATCAATATGATCATCAATGCCAAAGAAGCCATGCCGACCGGTGGGAGGCTGATCATCAAGACCTCAAACCAGGATGTGGACAGCAACTATGCAGAACTTCATCCCAGCCTCAAAGAAGGTAAATACGTGTTGCTAAGTATCTCCGATACCGGATGTGGCATAGATCGGGAATCTATCAACCACTTGTTTGAACCCTTCTTCACTACCAAAGATAAAAGCAGAAGCTCCGGATTGGGACTGGCCTCCGCCTATGGGATCATCGAGCAAGCCGGAGGAGCAATCCTGCCCTATAGCGAGCCTGGTAAAGGCACAACCATGAAGATTTTGCTGCCGGAACTCCGCTCCACTGGCGAGAATGCCGCCGAAATCCTGACTCCGGTCAATTTCCACGGCCAGGGGCAGAAAATCCTGGTGGTGGAAGATGAAGAAGCCCTGGGGCGGATCGTTCAGAAAATGCTGCTGAGTATGGGCTATAACGTCACCAGTTCAGGATCTTCTCTGCATGCCCTGAAGATACTGGAAGAGGGTGAGCATTTTGATCTGATCATCACCGATGTCGTGATGCCAGCAATGAATGGAAAAGAACTCGCCAATGCCATCCATACCCGCTTCCCGGAGCAGAAAATCCTCTTTATGTCCGGTTTTGCCGATGACGTGATCGCCCAACATGGCATCCTGGATCCAAATCTGCCCTTTATCCAAAAACCTTTCTCTGCCAAGACCATCGCACCCGTCATCCATAAACTGCTTAGTGATACCAGCAATAGCTACAAGCTGATGATCCTGGATGATGAAGAGGGCATCTGCAAACTCTTTCAACGCAGTAGCACGAAACGCGGACATCACTGCGATGCTGCCAATACAATCAGCGAGGCCATCGGATTGCTAAGCCAGAATAACTATGACATGCTCCTTATTGACATGAATCTGAAGGCTATCAGTGGTCCCGAGGCCATCCGCAAAATCCGTGATATTGGCTGCAAGACTCCCATCATAGTGCTATCCGGAATCATTCAAAGCAGTTATTTAGAACAACTAAAAGACCTGAATATAGTCAAGATCTTTGAAAAGGGCTTTGATAACACGCCCATTCTGAAGTTTATTGAGAACTATCTAAAGCGTTGATGATCCAGCCCCGGCAAAATTCTTATTGACAAAAAATAGGGCTATTCTGAGAGTGCTCCTACTTGGTGTTCCGGAATAGCTCAGCGGTAGAGCGGGTGGCTGTTAACCACTAGGTCGGGGGTTCGAATCCCTCTTCCGGAGCCATTTTTTTTGCCCTCAAATTATCTTCATAATCTCCCAAACTCAGATTGGCCTTGCCTCAGACTCTGCCTTATATATCATATCTACATGATAGATATTAGGAGCCAAGCATGCAATTGCAAATCGGAATAGATGGAATGCACTGCGCTTCCTGCAGCGCAAACGTGGAAAAAGCACTCTCAGCCCTGCCCGGAGTAAGAAAAGCCAATGTGAACCTCGCTTTGGAAGAAGCCATGGTAGAATACGATGAGCGCAAGCTGGAACAGGACAGGATCTTCGCCAGCATCACTGCCCTGGGCTTCAGTGTACGCGAAACCCTGCATCTGGGAGAAGATGAACAGATTCGCAAAATGCATCAAGCTCAGCAAAGAATGTCCATAAGCTGGATCATCACCGGACTGGTCATCGTGTTTATGGTGCCTCACATGCTTCTAAAAAGCGCAGTCCTGGGTCACACTCTTGATGCCTGGGTGATGTTTGGATTATCTCTGGCAGCAATGCTCTGGCCAGCCCGCCACGTCTATGTATCCGCCTTCAAATCCTTGAGCTCCGGAGTGGCCAACATGGATGTCCTGATCGCTTTGGGAACCATTGCCTCACTGCTGGTAAGTCCTCTTTCCCTGATTGTAAAAAGCATCTCTCCCCATGATTTTGCAGGCATTGCCGCCATGATCCTCTCCTTTCATCTCACCGGCCGCTATCTGGAGACTCGTGCCAGGGGTAAAGCCTCAGAAGCAATTCGCAAGCTCATCTCTTTGGGAGCGAAAACTGCTCTGATTCTCCAGGACGGTGAAGAAAGAGAAATCCCTATCCACCGTATTCAGCACGGCGATATCTTCATCGTAAAACCCGGCACGAAGGTTCCCACTGATGGAATAATCGTATCCGGAACCTCCTCTTTGGATGAATCAATTGCCACCGGAGAATCCATGCCCGTCACCCGCAGTGCAGGTGATCCTGTCCTGGGCGCAACGATCAATCTAGATGGCTATTTTCAGGCCAAAGCCAGCAAGGTGGGCAGTGAGACCTTCCTGGCGCAGGTGATCAAGCTGGTCAGTGAAGCGCAGCACTCCAAAGTTCCCATTCAGCTTCTCGCCGACCGCATCACGGGCGTTTTTGTACCGATCATCATCGTGTTGGCGATCCTGGTTTTTGGGCTCTGGTTGATCTTCCCCTCTGTGATGCAGGCTATAGCTCTGGCCATTGCGTCTGTGATCCCCCTGGGGCTGCCCACTGAGGGTATTGCAGCCGCATTGATGGCAGCAATTGCCACTCTGGTGATCGCCTGTCCCTGTGCTTTGGGTCTGGCAACTCCTACGGCCCTGATGGTGGGCTCGGGCATCGGAGCAAACCGCGGCATCCTGATTCGCAGTGGCGAAGCTTTACAACGCATGAAGGATGTGGATGCGGTGGTTTTTGACAAAACTGGCACTCTCACGCATGGTAAACCGGAATTGATCAGGATTCAGGCTTTGGAAAGCAGTGAGGATGAAGCGCTAAGCCTGGCCCATGCCCTGGAAATGGCTTCCGAACATCCCCTGGCAAACGCCATTAACAATGCTGCCGAGGCACGCAAGCTTCCAGCTCCCGCCCGTGAAAACTTCATCTCCAGCCCTGGAAGGGGAATAGCTGCCGAGATCAGCGGAAGCAAATACTATCTAGGCAGCGCAAACTGGATGCAGGAACTGGGACTGGATGCTGGAACAATCAATCTTGATTCCTCGCTGAACTACGCCGGCAAGATCTATCTGGCCACCTCCACCCGGATTCTGGCTGTATTCTATGTGGCCGACACCGTCAAAGCCGAAGCAAAAGCTATGGTTCAAGCCTTGATCGACCAGGACATTACCCCATACATGATGAGTGGTGACAATCCCGAAACTGCAAAAGCAGTGGCAGAGCTTTGCGGGATCAGAGAAGTGATGGCAAACGTCCTGCCTGCCGACAAAGCTGGCAAAGTGGCAGAATTGCAGAAACAAGGCAAGGTGGTTGCTATGATCGGGGATGGCATCAATGATGCTCCTGCCTTAAAACAAGCCGATATCGGCATTGCCATGGGTATGGGCACAGATATCGCCATTGAAGCATCCGATATCACACTGCTCAGGGGCGATTTGCAGCTAATCCCTCTGGCTCTGAAACTCTCGGTGGAAACCTTCCGCAAGATCCGCCAAAACTTGTTCTGGGCTTTCTTTTACAACCTGATTGCTATTCCCCTGGCTGCCTTTGGCATCCTGCATCCTGTGATTGCGGAAATCGCCATGGCAATCAGCTCAATCACAGTGGTAAGCAATGCCAACCTGTTGAAAACCAGGTTTCGCCACTGACAATCAAAGCCGGGCGGGTAGGTTTGCATAGGCCGCGTATGCAGAAGCAGCACAGCTGCTCACTTTTCTCGGCCTAAGGCCTCGTTCGACACGAGACGTGTCGAATCCTATGGACTTTCATGTAAAATTCATCAATGGAATCCATGCCGGCTTCCAAATCCATCTCCATTGGCTATCGTCACGATGCCGTTACCTTGTGGTCACAAAAGTAACGGCAAGGTGACCGCATCGTGACGTCAACTAATGTGGATACACCATCATGTGTGATGTGTCACAGAATCTTAGTACTGCAGCTGCCTGGGGATGAAGTTGTGTAATTGATTACTGCTGCGGTTGTTTGGTGCATCAGAGTTGCCAACAATCCGGAAAAAGGCTTTGGCGGCATCAGGCAGATCCA
Organism: Candidatus Cloacimonadota bacterium; assembly: GCA_023230025.1. Taxonomy (GTDB): domain Bacteria; phylum Cloacimonadota; class Cloacimonadia; order Cloacimonadales; family Cloacimonadaceae; genus UBA5456. The sequence continues at coordinate 6,505 of JALNYD010000103.1, forward strand.
GGTTGGTTTCTGTTTGTTCCGATAGCAAAATCCAATCCTGCATATTAGTGCTTTGCCACACCTGATAGCTATGCGCCCCGCGGATTGGTTCCCAGTTCAGGCGGGTAACTCCTTCATCAAGCTGAAGCACAGCCTCTGTGGGTTCCAAAACGATGTTTTCCAGCATCAGGGTAAGCTTGGGAATATTGGAGGACAGGCTACCATCCTGAATGGGGCTTAGAGGATCCAGCACATCGACATCGCTGTGAGTAAATCGGCCACGGTTGGGAGCCGCAGGATCGTTGTATTGCACAAAGTGGTTGCTACTATTGTAATATTGAATATCCATGGGGCGGTTGCTCCGGATAGCCAGATTCCCCCCGGTGTACACAAAGGGTTCTGCAAAGCTCAGGATGGCAGTGCCTTCTCCAAGTTCAAAATCCACCATGCCATCAAAGACCAGAGTGTAATCCCCGGCATCAAGCCAGCCCGAGCTGAGATCCTGGGCAGTGGTATTCTTGATCCAAACTTTGAGAGCTTGTAGCCCCAAATCCTGCACGAAGTTGTAATGATACATGAGGCCAACGATGTTGCCATTGGGATAAAAAATCTCATCAGCCAGGTATATGCTTTCGGCAACGTTGTTTTTCCAATAGAAGTTGAAGGGCATGGTATTAGCTGTGCTCTCCGCATTATCAGTGGTGATGGTGGGTACTTCGGCATCAGGGTGAAGAATCCGCAGACTTTGGATTCCAGAAGCATTGTTTGCACTATTGTTATCGCCTGTGCTCAGCACCATGGCCTGAATGCGGAAAAATCCAGACTGCGGAATATTGCAGATCATGCTGTGACTGGCCACTTCCCCGGGGGCAACCGGAGTGGTGAAAACGCTGTTTGAAAGCAGAGCTGAGGTGTCGGCATCGCGTAGTTGCACGCTATAGGTATTGCTGGGATTGTAGGAATCATTCAGCACATCCACCGTGAACTCCATGTTCAAGCCGTCCAGAGAATGGGCTGGACCGCGCAATGCTCTCATGTGCATATCATTAGCCGCAAGAGGTAGAATCTGCAGATCATCAATATAGATGATGCGATAACTTGCTCCCAAGCCATGTTTGAAGACGATATGGGAAGCCGAGCCGGAATATCCGGACAGGTTTAGATCCACCTGACTCCAACTTGAGCTCAATTCCACACTCTGAATCAGGTTGAAGGTGGCGTCCGGGCTGGTTTGGCTGCCAATCAGCAGGGTCTGACCAGAGCTACTGGCTTTGGCCCAGAAGCTAAGCTTCAGCCGGTTTATCGCAAGCGGCAGAGCAGCGCTGATGTAGCGAAGATCCGCATTGGCGTCCACAGAGTTATTCATTTGCATGCAGTTTGGGGCTGTATGGTAAGATGAGGTGCTGCTGCGCAGATAGGCAGAAGTTGAGCTGCTATTGATCAGAGTTGTAAAAGCAGATGGCATTTCTGGGATAACAAGATCATCAAAGCTCTCGGTGTAGGGAAGCTTCAAGCTGCTGCGCAATCTGAAATTATCCAGAAACATATTGTTGCCATATCCGCTGATCGCCTTGAAGATCAGGTAATAGTTCGCTCCGGCAGTCATCGTCAACGGGAAGGAATATTGATACCAGCCGGTGTTTGAGACCTGCGGACTAAGATTGATAGAGCGGTTCACGGTGCTGATCAAGCTGGGGCTGCCACTAAGATCTGGGCGGCTATTTAGATAAAGCTCGATGCGGTCAGCACGAGTGAGATACCCATTATCCCGATACATGGCAAAGGAAATCTGATAATCCAGATCAGTACTATTAGGAATAATCATCTTGGGTGTAACCAGCAGAGCGTAGTGACCATCGGAGGCATAGTAGCTATTATAGCGCAGCATGGCAGAGCCATCATGGGGATTGCAGGCTGGCGAACCACCACTGGTTACTCGTTCAAACAAGCGGGTGCCATTACCGCTCTGACTGATCCAGCCATGTGGTGGAAAGGAGTTTTCGAAGCTCTCCAGATATGGGGCCTGGCTAAAATCCCATTCAACCTGCGGTGCGCTACCCTTGCTGAAACTGATGCTGTTCCCGCTTGCCGAGCCGACATCATAGATACTCAGGTTTCCCAATCCGCCATCTTGAAGGAAGGGATAGGGATCGGTGCTGCTGTTGAAGACACTGCGACCGCTTTCCAGACTGAAGTTTGCGCTATTCAGGCTTCCATTTGTGGATGGATTACCTCCAGGTCTGAACAGATATACTTCATCCGGAGGGCCATCGGCATTGCCGTCATATCGGGTATCAATTCGATAGATCAAAAGCCCGCTGCCAGGCAGGGAGCTTTCAAAGGTGCCGCTTTGTTTGCGGTATTCCAGCACATAGTATTGATTAGCATCATTGCTGTTGATCCGATATGCCTGCCCTGTGGACATGGTAAGCGCATTCAGGGTGTAGCTTTGATCCGCCGAGATGGTTGGTATGCTATCAATCCAATCCCCATATTTATATTTCATATAAGCGC
>JALNYD010000104.1 GCA_023230025.1 Candidatus Cloacimonadota bacterium
TGTATTTTTACGCTGAAATATCTGCCCAATAGGAGGATGCTATGAGAAGAATTGTATTCTATCTGCTTGCCTTGAGTTTACTACTGAGCTTGGGATCATGTTTCTACCCATCGGAGCCCTTGCATCCATGGCCCGAATCCTGGTTTTGCAGCATCAATGCCGATGGGACGGGATTCCGGAGGATAAAGAAGGCTCCTTTTAACATTCCGGGATTAGCCGATATATACATGACCAAAGACAATCGGATCATCTTCTATGGGGAGAGGCTGTGGATATCAGATCCCGACACGCTTAGCATTACTCCAATTACGCCGTATAATCTGGTAATGTTCGATAAACCACAACTTGAGTTTACTCGAGACGGAGAAACTGCTTATTTCGCCGCCAGTAGAGATTTGTACAGGATGAAGCTATCAACCAATGAGCCTTTCAAGATCACTGATACTCCGGAAGATTACTATTGGGCAGAGCCAATGTTGTCCGACAATGAAAGATATATTTCAATTAGAGGTTATTGGGGAAAAAAGGGGGAGAGTGAGACCGTCTACTCTTATGTTGATCTCATTGACTACTCACTGCACAATGTATTCGCAGTTAACTATGTAGCTGCCCCCTACAAAGGGAAAATCATTGAGAGCCAGAACCGGTTTTTCTTAGAAAACAAACACGGATTTGGCAGTATCAACTTTGAAGATTCACTGTTTACCTTGCATCAACCATATATTTCGAGTTACAAAAACATGTTTGAGACCTCATCAGATCAGCGTTACATTCTCACAAGATACAAGCAATCTACTTCATCCTATGCAATAGCAATCGATCTCAACGACTTTACACAGTATGAGCTGGGCAAAATCTATGAGCATATCTCAAGCAACCCGATCAAAGCCTGTAAAGACACAAATCTTGTTTTCTTCAGAGATGAGGATCATATCTACAAGTATGATCTGGATACTCATGTAAAAAGTGTTGTTATTGGACCAAGCGACAATCTCGGGGTGGGAAGGATTATTATGCATACTCCTACCCGGGATGGGTCAAAAGTCTATTTCTATGCTGATATATCCGTGCATTGAGGTGCTAATGAAAATGTGCAAATTTATCATTATGTTGTTACTGCTTTCATTATCCTACATACTGATGGCAGACCCTACTCGATATCCCTGGCTGGTTTCTCTTGATAACGAGTTTCTTGACAGTGAAATGACATGTGCTCCCATAGCCGCATGGGAATCTGCTGGATCAAATGCTGTGATTAATCCACTAACGGTCATTGAGATCGATATTACAAATATTGAAGGGAGCTTCGGAAGCGCAGACCCGTGTGTATGCTCCAAACCTGCTATCAGGCACAGGTGCGGTAACCATGGGCATCGGTAGATATGGCATGACTCTGAGGGATCTTTCCATCACTACGGTAACCTCCAGTGCCATCTTTTCCTGGGATGTGTTTGATTCCCTAATCGAGAATGTCTGCATCGAAAACAGCACAGTGGAACATGCTCTGGTCTTTTTCGGATTGGGTAGGAGCACCTACACCATGCGCAATCTGACCTTCCAGTTGCATATCAAGGTCTAGTACCATGTTATCGTAATCTAGATTATAGTATGTTCCAATTCATTTTTTTGTTCAGACAGTTGCTGTATTACTTGACCTTCTCACAGGTAACATGTACTAGATCGGTATTTTTACATCTATGCCACCTAACATGCCTTTATGTAGTACCCAGCTTTTCCCCACTCAACAATGTACAAAGGGTTCAGTGAGGGTTTATAAAGTGTTCATGTAGAATGGGCATCAATTCACTTGACAGAAAGCAAGTTGATTTTAAACAGGCGGAGTGGGTGATTGATCCGCGACTAATTCCAGGGGATGAGGATAGTGGAAAAATTAGTTTCCAAGGCGCTTACAGAGAATCTACGTGCTACCAGAGTAGCCCGTATTGAGCTTGATGAATCAGCACTGTGGTTGCTAGAGATATCCAGTGATTATTTCGGCGTTAACCAACGTTTACGTAGTTTTTTGGAGGAATTGTATCATCCCTATGTAAACATGGGCATTACTTTGAATCTGATGCGAGCCAGTATCCTGGGCGATCTATGGTGGTTCCTCGCTTTGGAGGATAGCGGCAAAGCCTTGCAGATTGTCCTGGATCTCTATGCCAAAGCCGAACAATTGACGCAGCGGGAAGGTGACCAGAAGCAGCTTTTCGGAGATTATCTGGAGTATTGCCTTGCTTTGGCTGATCAAGCTCCAGCAGGAGTTCTGAACGATGCCTTTGATTTGTTGCAGAGCTTTATCACAAAACATCTTCCTCTGTTTGTTCGTCTTAGCACTCAAGCCAGAAAAGTCCTGATTTCCCTTGAACAGCGCTGTGAGCGTCAGCAGGAATGTCAGCAGAACTTATCATTGATTTTGGGAGAGAATCTGAAACATTGGCAAAACAGCACCAAGATCAATGAATGGCTGGATAAACTGGATAGCAGGCCAGAGAATCTAAACCTCGCCTATCTGCCGAATGCTCAGTTCTATGATTATTGGCTGGAGCATCTCAGGAAGAGTAGCACTGTTGAAGATTATCGCATTGTGCCTTCCTTCACCGAGATTGCCAGTTTACATCGGGATTTTGTGCTTGAGTTTAAAACCCTGAGTCATCGGGTGCAATATCTATTCTTCTTGCTTGGTTTACCAGCCATGCAGGATATGATGGATCATCTTTTATGGGATCTGAATCGGCAATTAGCCGAGCTGGAAAATGAGCATCCAGATGAAATCATCAGTATGCTCGATACGGTGTTCAACACCCTCAATGGCTTTACCCGAACGCATATGAACATCGTTCTAGATTGCGTTTTGACCATTGGCAAAGCTGTGTTGAAGGGAAGTGATAGCTCTCTGATCAGGCACACAATTGATCATATTACAAATCTGGGTTTCACTCCGCCGGGAGAAGTCATGATCTCCGAAGAGTGGCAGATCGAAGTGGATAAAAACCATGTGAAACACCTGCGCGTTCTTCTGGAATTGATAGCGATCAACCCAGCGCAAAACAAGGATCTATTGGCTTTCACGCTGATCAGTCTTAGCAAGCATGGCGTGTTTATATCGGATACAGACTTGTTCCAAAAGGATGTTTCTGCCTTCCTGGGTTCAAACATCATGCCGATCTTTGTGCAATCCAAACACCTCTTGCGTAAGTTTCCAGTGTTTTTCAATGAGATTGGTGCAGAAGGTGAAATCCGCGATGCCAGCACCAGCCTCGACGAACTCTCTCAACGCAAAGATCGCCTGATTCACTTTTTACGTAAACAGGTGCATACCGAGAGCAACAACACCCATATTGCTCTAATCGAGAAGATACTACGCTATTGGATCACGCTGGATCCGACACCCCTGCACAAGATCATTCCCGCTGATGTGTGGGAGAGCATTCAGGAAGTGGATGAGCGTACCAGAGAACAAAGCCAGATCACCCGTGACTTTTTGAATCAACGCTCTCTCAGCGATACAGAATTGCTGGCGCTTTCCTGGCAAAAAGTGGAATTGCAGTTTGAAAACATGGAAGAGGATTTCTGTACAAAAAGGCTAAAACTGCTTTGCTATTGTCACTTCCTCCTCAAAGATAAATACAATCTGGATCCCTATGATATCGTAAAGTTTCTCTCGCGCTACAATTTCTTTGATGCTCAGGAGCAAAACCGGCTGCGAAACAGCCTGAACCGCAGGGATTATGATAGCTCAATCCGGCAAATGCTCTCCTATATTGGGCGGTTGAATGCTCAGATATTGGATCCCAAACCCACCAGTCCCTGGGAAAATATTTATTATAAACGGCATATCGCAGCGGGGATACCTTCCATGTATGGTATGTATCGTGAACCCAAACTGGAAGCCATGGGAATGGTATTCCGGCTGGAGAACGTGATCCGTAAGTTATTCGAGCGAAGTATTGCTCAATTGAATCTGAACTATATCAATGGCAAGACCATGCGTCGTATTGTGCGAATATTGGAGATCTATGACTTCGCCATGCGTCAGGAAATGGTTACCAGTGATGCATTCAGCACTGCGCTGGCTATGCTGAGTTCTGTGCAGAACATCTCGAATCTATCTCTGGAGCAATATCTGGACATCTTTAACCTGCTCAAGGATAGTGTGAATGAGATTGTGAACGAGTATTACTATCGTTTCTATGATAGCAACCTGGCCAAAGCCAAAGCAGGAAGCCGGACTCATAGTGAGATATTTGCCGAGGAGTTCTATCGGGAATTGCTTTCTGCCTCCTTCCTGGTTCAAGGTCTGGATGGCTTTATCACCAGGATTTTGCAATCCCTGACTGAGATGCGCAATCTCTTCAGCAAGGAAGATATCAACAAACTGATGTCCTATGATCCGGATCGGCTCTTTTTCCATCTATTCACTCGCAACTCCCGCATTGAGAATCAGGTGCTGCTAGGGTCGAAGGCTTTTTTCCTCAAGCGGATGCATCAATATGAGTTCCCCATCCCTCCGGGTTTCGTGATTACTACAGACCTGTATCGCAACCGCGATATAATCAATACACATCCGGATATCTCCAGTGAGTTTGATGCTTTGCTGTGGGATAACTTGCGCAAAATGGAGAATTATACCGGATTGGGTTTTGGTGATCCCCAAAAGCCGCTGCTGTTTTCAGTACGTTCCGGAGCGCCCATGAGTCTGCCCGGAGCGATGGACACTTTTTTGAACATCGGTTTGACAGATGAAATCACGCTGAAGCTATCTCAACGCCCGAATTATGGATGGACTGCATGGGATTGCTACAGAAGATTGATCCAAAGCTGGGGAATGGCACATGGTATTTCCAGAGATGAGTTTGACCAAGTGATGATTCTTTACAAGCAGCGTTATGAGATTAAGCAGAAGTTCCAGTTCAGTCCCATACAGATGCAGGAAATGGTCAATGACTACAAAAAAGTGCTTGATATTCATAGTGTGACCTTGGAGCAGGACCCCTATCGCCAGCTATACAAATCCATTTCTCATGTTTTGGATAGCTGGAACACTCCCCGAGCCCGTTTGTATCGCAGCAAACTGCATATAGCTGAGGAGTGGGGGACAGCCGTGATTATCCAAAAGATGGTTTTGGGAAACATATCGTTGGATAGCGGCACCGGCGTGCTGTTTACTCATGCAGAATGGCACAAAGAGCCAGGGATATATCTCAATGGTGATTTCACATTGTGCAGTCAGGGAGAAGATGTTGTGGCCGGATTGGTTCACACTTTGCCGATTTCGGAAGCCGAGCGCATGCAAAGCCAGGGTGAGATGTCTCTGGAAAAGGATTTTCCTGCGCTATACCAGGCGCTACTGCGCTATGCCAGACAGTTGATAGAAGAACGCAATTATCCCCATCAGGAGATGGAGTTTACCTTTGAGGGAAGCTCTGAAAAGCAGCTCCATATCCTGCAAACACGAAATCAAGTTATCCATAAAAGTCCGGAGTATCAGGTTTTGGGAAGTGCAATTGCCAATCTCAAGAGCCTGGGCTCAGGAATCGGAATCGGTAAGGGTGCAGTGAGCGGGATCATCGTTATCAACCAGGAGCATATCGAGAAGTTCAAAAACAGTGGTGAAGCATTGATCCTGGTTCGGCCGGATACAGTTCCAGATGATATGATGATGCTCTTTGAATGCCAGGGCTTGTTGACATCCAGAGGTGGAGTAACTTCTCATGCTGCGGTAACAGCTACCCGGCTGGGATTGATCGGAGTGGTAAACTGTCGGGATTTGGTGGTCAATGAAGCTAATTCCACCCTCCGCATCAAGAATGTCGATCTCAAAGCTGGTGACAAAATCACCATTGATGCTACGGGAGGGATGATCTACCTGGGCATCCAGCCATTGCAAAGCGTTCAATCATTGGTATAACACAAAACAATAGATAAAGGAGATAGCAAGCATGAATCTCAGCTTAAGGAACAAAAACCTCCTGGGCATCAACGGCTTGGGGAGGATCGGGAAACTGCTACTGTGGAACCAAATCCATCTGAAGCACTATGAGGGCATCGTGGTGAATTGTGGACGTGAGGTGGGTAAAACCCTTGATGATCTGATTCAGGTAATTGAAACCGACAGCACTTATGGTTCGCTGCACAAGTTCCTGTTCGGAATGGTGGGTAGGAAAGCTCAGATCAAGATACTGGATGCTGATAAGCCGATTTTGGAGATTGAGGGCATTCCAATAAAGATTCTCAGAACAGCCAGGGATCCCAAAGATATAAACTGGTTGAATGAAGGGGTAAAAGTAGTTGTAGATTGCACAGGCAGCTTCCTGGATCCCACAGTGATCTCTGAAGCTGGGAAGCCATGTTTGCGGGGGCATTTGGATGCTGGAGCTCTGAAAGTCATTTGTAGCGCACCATTCAAGATCAAGGGGACTTCTCAGACACCATCCGATGCCAAAACCATGATCTATGGGATCAATCATCTGGAGTTCAATCCTGCAGAACATCATGTTATCTCTGCTGCCTCCTGCACTACTACTGGCCTGTCTCATATGATCAAGCCCTTGCTGGAAAACAGTCTTACCTCCAGAATCGTAACTGCTTCGATGAGTACAATCCATGCTTCTACAAACACCCAGTCCATTCTGGATAGTGTTCCCAAAGCAGCAGCAACTGATTTACGTAAATCCCGCAGTGTTATTAACAATGTGATCCTTTCCACCACTGGGGCTGCCAAGGCTTTGGAACTGGTGATGCCGGAGATCAAGCACATAGGCTTTATGGCAGATAGTGTGCGCATCCCAACGAATACGGTATCTCTAATCAATCTCAACGTTACATTCTATACACAATTGGATGCTTTGGGTGAACCGATGATCAACCGCAAACTGATCAACGAAGTATATGCCTCTGCAGCTAAAGGACAACAAAAGGATCTTTTGGTCTATAGCGAAAGACAGAATGTATCTGCCGATCTGATCGGGACAATGGCTGCAATCACGATTGAAGCACATGAAACGCATACCCGCACAGGTTTCATCAATTTCCCACCCGAGGCACTGGCTCAACAAGGTTTTGATACCGATAAGGAACTTCAAATGCCAGTTACCCATGCGAAGATCTTTGGCTGGTATGATAACGAACTGGGATCTTACGTAAACTGCCTGTCCAAACTGACTAATTACGTCTTTGATAAAACCGTTTGAGATATAGAGAATGTTGCATTGCAAGCCCTGCCATCATGGTGGGGCATTTTGAGCTGTCAAAGTGAAGAATAGACACGAAACTGATGTTGAAGCCAATCCATTGTAGATCGCATAAAAAATGGTTTGACAAAAAAGGAAAGCTAAAAAAGAGTGCAGGCAAAGATGATTTCCTTGGGAGAAGATAATGTCTGATACAAAGAATAACACTATTACAAAGACAAGTACCAATACTGGACTTGCAGATAAAAACAAAGTCAGCCTGGTAGAATTGATCATGATTCTGCTGCTGGTGGGTCTAATATTTGTGTTTGTTTTCGGCATGCGCCAACTCAAGATCGATAAAGCTGCTGAAGCATTGGCACAAACTAAGTTTGAAACTCTGATCCCTACATTGCAGGAAGCTATTGCAGCCGCCGAAGAGTTCAAAAAAACTGATGACTTTGGTGAATATCCCTTTGATATCAGCCAGATGAACCTGGGCGATATCACAATGGATGATTTTGTGCTTGAGTATGATGGTGAGAATTATGCCTTTGTTGCCACTACCAAAGAATCCTTTGGTAAGGCTGGGATCAAGGTTACTTATGTTCTGGCAGATCGCAGTTACAGCGTTGAAGATCCTGCTCCTGAACGCAAGCCCACCATCCGTGATGAGTGGTTACCTCAAGAATAACACGCTCTGCAATTGTTACTCTCTTATAGCGGCACTAATCTGGTGCCGCTATTCTTTATAGTCGTTGAAATCCCGGAGCTATAACCAGGCTCATTTCACATAATACTGAGGTTCACAATGCTATAGGATATCGGAGGTGTCTTGCTAATAGGGGAGAGACAGACTCACAATCGCTTTAAAGACTTCCATTTTTAGCAAAGAAGATTACATGAGGATGAAGGCATTGGTCAACAAGGCTGACGTGCTGGGGTCACGCTACGGGCTCAATACCATTTATCCTGATCCATACTCACGATACTGAACGCACAGGAGTTATGCCAACCACACAAAAAAGCCGGATGAGAAGTTCACCCGGCTTAATATGAGTGTATGGAGTTGGCTTATTTCATCAGGATCATCTTACGGGTATTGCTGTAATCACCTGATTGCATTTTATAGAAATAAACGCCGCTTGCTACTGGCCGTTTGTTGTCATCGAGGCCATTCCAGGCTACGTTGTGATTGCCAGAGTTCATCTGATTGTTAACCAGAGTCTTCACTTTCTGCCCCAGAATGTTAAAGACTTCAATCTTAACATGAGCAGATTCTTTGAGAGCGAAGCGCACTGTTGTATTGGGATTGAAGGGATTGGGGTAGTTGCCTTGCAAAGCGGTTACTGCGGGGCTGTGATTGTCCTGGTTACTTACAGGAGTGGCACTACCCATGAGCGGTATGTTTACACTGGATGCATTGGGATCATCAGAAACAACGATCAGATAGCCGGCAAACACACCTTCTTCGGTGGGTCTGAAGGCTATGTTCAGATCCATGCTTTCTCCTGCTGGCAACACGTAGTTCATGAAGCGCAAGGGTGGATCAGATTCTTGATCCAGAGAGTAGGGCGAAGGAATCTGCAGTGTCCCAATCATGTTTGCATCTCCTGTATTGGAGAAGCTGAAGGGGAGGATTACT
>JALNYD010000105.1 GCA_023230025.1 Candidatus Cloacimonadota bacterium
GGGAACAGACATTTCCCTAACATTCACGAAAGATTGATTAGGCTTTGGTCGATGCTTGCTATCTGAAATGTCGTCCCTATGGGACTCAAACCATTGTGCAGCTGTCGATAACTATATAAAATGTCGTCCTTACAGGACTCGTTTCGTTGGTGTTTTGAACCGTGATTATGAATCATATTGATTCAAGACCAAAAATGAAACATATGGACATAGATGAGAGCTAAGATTCAAGTTTTCAAGTCATTGTAGATATCATAGCCTGATATTTTGGGAGAATTCCTAAAAAGCGGAAACAGGCCACCTGCCCGTCTTTCTGAAGCTTCATAAATTTGATCTCATTCAAGACCTCGTGGTTCTATTTTCAGACTATCAGCCCAGCGCCTCGCCTTTCCTTTGATCACGCAGCTAATCCAACTTTAACTCGAGATGACTCGAGGTTTCGAGTCATCTCGAGTAAGAAGTGACACCTGAAATGTCAAATCGTGACACCCGTTTGACAAAACCGCGGAAAAGCCCTCAGTTTGTGACACTCTTTTGTCAAATCATCGTAATCCAGAGATCATTAAAACTGACAGTAATTTGTCAAATCATGACAGCAAGTTGGCAGGTTGTGCCACTGATTTGTCAGACGACTTAGTGCAGAAACAACACATTCGCTTTTTTTCTTCACAGTTTTCTGATTAAATCGTTTCGTCCAAGGATTTTAGATACTTAATCAAGCTTTCCACGTAACGCTGGAGAATTGCTTCCGGAGGCATCTCTGCGGTTTTGGTGAAATTATCAGTAAGTTCAATTACCGTTGACCGCATAACATTGTTAAGGTTAGCTTGGAATTCAGACATGTAATGATTTCCAAAATCTGCTCTGGCCCGGCGGAATTCTTTTTCCACCCCCCTTTTCAATTTCTCCTTATTTTTGGGGAGTCCGAAGAGATTGGCAATACCGCCGGCCAAAGTTCCAATCAATGCATAAAAGGGCACGATAACCAGCAAGGCAGGCATGGTAGCAGCTGTCATTGCGACCACGATTGACCCGCCCACCAAGCCAAACGCTCCACCAATGGCAGCTCCTTTTTTAACGCCTTCGATCAGCATCTCCGGCATAGTGATGTTCTCTCCCTCAACCTCCGCGATTATCTTCTTTTGAAATGAGAGATGCAGTTCATCGGCCTTGCTCAGTTCGAGGGCGATGTTCTCCACTGCGTTTTTCCACTCGGAAGAATAGGCGGAGCTTATCAGGGCAAACATCTGTTCCAGCCTGCGGTTGATGTTGTCGTTGGAAACCGCCTGCTTAACCATTGAGTTTATCTCGGAAGAGCTGTGAGAATCATTTATTGCTGCCAGCACCTGTTCTTCTTCCTCCGCCAGAAACTTGTTTTCGAGCCATTCTTCCGCCAAACCTTTTAGTGTCCTGCCGATAGAGTCCCGATGATAATCGCATTTATTGCGGAACAACAGGATTTGATTGAGGAGATAATCAACTCTATTCTTGGCCAATTCGTGCAATGCCTTGTCTTTAAGAGCCAAGGCGTACATACTGCTTAGAGTGCTTTCACTTTTAACCCGCTTTACCTCTTCATCAATCTCTTTAAGATATTCAAGCAGTTCTTTGATGCCGCTTGATCTTGGAGTGTCACCATCCTTAACCTCAAGGCCGATTCTTGCCCATAAGGAAGAGAACACCATTATTTTCTGGAAGTACAGTGAGTAATTGTTCCTATAGTAGTTGAGGATGGCATCCGCCTCATTTCCGATCTCATCGATCCTGCTTACCACGCCGATCATGGGCTTACCCAGCTTGGCAACAGCGGACAACCTTTCCCGCACATCCGACTGGCCGGCGTGGTTGGCGTTAAATACCCAAATGATTACATCAGACGAATTGAAGAAGTTAACCGTAGCGTTCTCATAGCTTGCGTTGATAGTCTCCAAGCCTGGCGTATCCACCAGATGGAGGTTCTTTAGCGCTGTAGAGTTAAGGCAAAGGCGTATTTCCGCTCTCTGTTTGTTTTCATGGATATACTTGCTTTGCGAGGCATAGTATTCCCAAACAACTTCTCTACTACCGGTTTCTACCACTTGTTCATCAAGTAGGAGAGATGCATTGGGTTCTTCTCCGAATGAAACATCGACAATGCATGAAGTGGCTTCCGTTACGTCCACCGGGGAAACATCATCCTGCAGAATCGCGTTTATCAGGCTTGATTTCCCCGCTTTTACTTCCCCCAGGATGACCACATTCAAAGGCTCAGACGATCTTTTTTCAATGAACTTGGCGTCTGCCATAAGCTGTCCGGCTTCCTTGCTGAACAGGGCAATAATAGAGTCAGATTCTGAAGACACATCCCTCAAGGGCGATTGTTTAAACAATGACAGGTAATCATGTAATTTTTTCATGGTTAATCCTTCTTAATTCTTGTGATTATATCCGGTGCCATAATGGCAAACAACATCGATCTCTGGCTAGTTGAGATATCTTCTGACAAAATACGCTCGATCACCCCGTATAGCAGGTCAGACACGATGGGTTTTTTCGAAGGCTTGCAATGAAGTAAAGAGAAGCTTGAGATCTGCTCTTGCGAAAGTTTTTCAACAGCGATTTTTATATTATCTTCGACTACTAGATTGATCTTTTCTATCAGATTGCTAATGATCTTATCCGTTTCAGTCTGGACCTTGTCATGGAGTCTCTTAAGTTTATCTTCAGCGGACTCCGAGAAGATGCTGCCCAAAACTCCACCCAGGAAAGCACCGATCATAGTTCCCAAGCCAGGAACCACAAAGGAACCGATCAGTGCGCCCACTGCTCCTGCAGATATGGTGTTGGCCGTCGTGTTGTCGGTGAATGAATCGTCAAGCCTGATGGTTGGAGCTTCAATGCATATCTTTTGTGATTTTACCTCTACCTGTTTGATCAACGCAAACTCACTGAAAGTAACCTCCTGGACCTGGTAATCCAGAAAGCCCTTTATCACAGCTTCAATTTCTTTTAAATGGCTATTATACGTCACGATCAGTTCGTTGGTTTTGAGTATTGTTGAAGCAACGAAACTGCCCCCCGCATTGAGAAGTTTGATCGCTTCCAAGTCACAAATCTCATTTCTTATACGACTGTTCACCTGTTTGCGATAGCGTTCAAGGCTTATACTCAGATTTCTCTCAAGGGACTTTGCCAGACGCTGCGCTTCATCATGGATGGTCTTGCTATCTTGCCATAATTTATTGGTGTCTGCCTGTAGTCTTGCTAGATAATCATTTACGCTATCCGTCATCTTATCGTTCAGAAGCTTGATCCCCTTGGATTTGCTTCTGTAGCGGATCACCCTGGCCTGGGCGCTGAACACTTCCCGGATATGTTCAAGCAGTTGCTCAATGTTGCTCTGTTGCGTTAGTTGTTGGTCATTGGCCGACACTCCCAACCAGGCCTGCTTAGCCGAGAACGGGATGATCTTCGGGAAAACACCGCCATAGATTTCCAAGGCCTGCGCCATAACTTTTTCCACCCCCTCTTTCCCTTGCTGTTCATACACTTGGTCTATTCTGTTAAGCACAGCGATTGAGTTACGAAGACTCCGATCATTCCCTGATAGCTTGATGATCTTCTTGATCAGATCCTGAGTATTCTTCGATGAGATGGTGGTAGCGTCAAGCAGCCAGATCACGCCGTCCGCTTTGAAATAATAATCCGATAGGCCGTATCTTTCATCTCCCAGCAGGTCCTGTATCAGTCCAGGCGTATCCACAAGCCGGTATTCATCGAGTATGGCGTTCTTTCCCGGAATGTGCCAGATCACTTCGTCAACTTGGGACTGATAGATCATAGTCTTTTCCAAGTATGCCTTATACTGCTCCTTCGCCTCCAGGGTCGGTAGATCGGCGGAATTGGCGTTAAAAACCTTCATGGCCTCAATTTCAGATCTTTCCCTTTTCTTCTCTTCTGAAGCCAAAAACCTTCTGGCTTCAACTTCAGGCATGACTTCCCGGGTTGAATCCCGAAAGACCAGTTCTAAAGTGACATCATCAGAACCCGTTTCAGCTTTTTCGAATATGTCTATCTTCCACGTTTTCGGCAGGACACCCACATCCGCCAGTTCCTTGCCAAGCAGTGCGTTTACAAGGGTGGATTTGCCATAATTCCCCATCCCGATCACGAACAGCAAGAACGGCTTTTTGACACTTTCCTTTAGGTTCATGAGTTCGTAGGCAGTGTCATTCATCATGTCGTTCAGATCTTTCAGCATTGACCCCTTGGCAAACTCGCTGAGATCATCAATAACTGAACTCCAGTAGTTGATCTCCTGATTTAATTCCAGTGACAGGATGTCCATCGCTTTTTCCCTAAGCAGCATATCCATCCCATGGAGCAGCTTGGAATAGAGAGCCAGCCCCTTATCATAGGCACTCAACTCGCTTGATAGCATGGGAGTGGGAGAATCCGAATATGTGTCCATGTTTACAGAACTTGTTAAAACCTTTAGTTATCTAACTTGCATACTACTGATGAATGCATAAGCTACAGGCACCAAGATCAGCAAAACAAAAACCAGGATCCAATTAAGCATCTTGTTCATAAACCGGTATTGGATTAGATTGGTTTCCTTGATCGTTTCCAGAACTTCTATGGTTTTCTTGTGATATTCCTTGTGAGATTCTTCTAAACGGGTAAGGAAATCCTCTATACTGGAAATCTCTTTTACAATAGATTTTGTGTTTTTCTCTTGGATCTTCATCAACTGACTAAACCCTTCAGATGCCTTCTGGATCGTATTAGCATAGTTGCCAATCTCAGACACAGTATCATTGATCGACCTTTCCAGTTCCTGAAGAGTTTCCTTCACCTCGGTGTTGATAACGAGACTGGATACTGATTCTAACAGGCCATTGAACTCATTTTTCAACTGATCGTTCATATCTGGCATTTTTCTTCTCCCTGGTTTCGATAATCTAAACTTTTCTATATTCTTTACATTTATGAGTTCCGGTCATCCACAGAGTACTTCTTCCAATTCATAATCTCTCCTTACATCCATAATAGCAGTAGCTTGGATAAGGCTATAGGTACCTTTTTTGCATAAAACCATCGCCAGATTATATGTTTCGAAACCTTACCAATTCGTCAACCGATATTTTCAGGTATTGTCCGCATTTAGGGGGTATATGTTGGCTAACATCCCGCTAATTCCCTTCTCTTTAATAAAGGAATTGACAAAAAACGTTATGTTCTTCAAGGGTTTTGAACATAAAAATTATCGAACTAAGGACGGATCATGCAAGAAATAGTGCCTAGCCAACAAGCAAAACAGTGTGTTTTCCCCTCTGAGGGAGAGGTTATTACATCGCTTTTAACAAATAATACATATGAAATTGGATCAAAGATCGGGGAAGGAAACTTCAGTCATGTATATGCTTGCACTGACGTGTGGGATAATGATTTAGCGGTAAAAGTTCTAAAACCCCTTGGCTCTTACGAATATGTTAAAGATAATGCCGTAGAAGAATTTCAGAAACTAGTTTTGTTACGCCATCCCAATGTTACTTATGTTTATGATGCCTTTGAGTACAGGAATACTTTTTATATTGTCACAGAACGTTGTTATGGCTCCTTAGATGGACTGTTTTCACTTGATGGACTGGAAGGGATGTTGTGGTTAAGACCTATCGCAAGATGTATATTGCAGGCTGTACACTATCTACACGTTAACCAATTTGTGCACCAAGACATTCATGTTGGCAACATCTTTACTAAGTTTGTTAAGGACGAAATGAATGACGCAAATCCTGATGTAATTCAATTCAAGCTAGGAGATTTGGGGGTTGGTAAGTTCATAACAGATGTATCAGTAGGCAATGTTCGAGCCCAATGGATGCTACCGCCTGAAATCATGAATCCTGACGAGTTTGGACCTATCGATCATAGAATTGATTTGTATCATTTAGGATTAGTCTTTTTGCAACTAGCGTTGTCGACCAAACTTAGTTTTACTCCAGAAGATATTCTAGCAGGAAAACCTCGCCAAATGGCTTTAGAATTACCACAACCATTGAGTTTCGCAATCGAAAAAACTCTTAGGAGACATGTGATGTATCGTACTGAAAGCGTCCTGGAATTATGGCGAGATCTGAATACGAGAATGTAGAGGGGACTATTCCCTAATCATAGATTCAGATATATTAAAGGAGGTGAATCATGCCATTTCAAAACCACGAAAATGTATATTACTATAAGGATATGTTTAATCAAGATGCGGTTCTTGCATCTGTAGAAGAAACAAAAGAAATGAATAGAAATATTGAGTTTCTTATAATGGAATCTATCCCCCTTCAATACCGAGCAAAAATGCATGCCCTTGAATCGTTGGCATATCCATATTGGAAAGAAGAATTTGTTTTATGGGAAAACACTTTGATAGGTAAAGCAGTTTGGTCAGTAGCATTAGATTCAGATGAGCCAATAACGACAATAAGAGCTTATCCGAGTATGAATCCAGATATGCTTACAATTAATTATTTATCAACTGAGCAAAGTTATCGAAAAAGGGGCCTAGCAAGAGCAGTTATACAAAACTGCATTAATCATGTGTTCACGAATGGTGTTTACTCGTCGATACAAGCACTAGACATATCCAGCCCTGGAGCAGCAAAGATCCTCGAGCAAGTCGGATTTGTCAGAAACCGTCAGAATATTGACATTATGCGTTCTATGAAAGAGTTTTATAAAAACTGCAAAACTTGACTTTGGTCTATATGATTCAATCAGTACTAACATTTCATCCTCATCGCATACGAATGCCTCATCCCTGAATACCTCTTCAGAACACCCAGTATCCCAGGCAGTATATAGCGTCCAAGTTGCTCAATACCCAGCCTAGTCTTGATGTAGTAGCCATGCGGATTCATACCTATGATGCTGATCGACGCCAGGGCTTCCAGATAGACAAACACGAACTGCCTGCTTCTGCCAAAGTCTTTGGTTAGTTCTCTGACTGAGCGATAGCTTTTCTTTTCGATGATGTCCAGCAGCTGTATGGCTGTCTTAATGTCGTAATTCCATTTACAGCGAGGATCGGGAGCCATGCCTTGAGTATATCGGTTGGCTCGCACATAGAGTGAATTGCTGGGAGAGATACATCGCACCTTATCCGCTTTCGCCAGATCACCAAGCAGGTGCTCGACTTCCTTGATATCGCCATCTAGCATGCCTGCCAGCATTTTGGGAGTGAAGGGCTGATTATACTTAGAGATCAGATTGGAGACAGCTTCGGAGTTAAGCATAGTGTTTTCCTTTGCTCTGTGGTTTCTGAGTGACCTTGTTCGGCTTTGATGCTCGTTTCCAGCAGGTGCAGCATTTTCATGGCTTTGCGCAGATTCCCGCCACTGTTGAAATAGATCGTATTGATTTGCTCCGGACTCGCTTCCACTTCTAGCACTTCCCTGGCGATGGCAGTGATGTCTTTCAGACTGGCTGATTCGAACTCGTAGAATGAGTTGCAGCGGTCGAAGTAGTATTCATTGATCTGCGCCAGGCGATCACGAGCATTTTGCATTCCCACCAGTATCACAATTGCCGCAGTATTATCCACGATATCCCTGATCGTTCCGAGCAGTTGCTGCTGTTTGAAGGCGTAATCAATCTCGTCCACGATTATCACTATGTCCTCTTGCAGATTGATCAGGTAGTTTTGCTCAAAGTAACTAACCTTTCTGGTCTTGCCATTGGGATCACTTTTCCTAACCAGAGCATACATGTCATTATCGTTATTCTGATAGTTCTGTACCCATCTTCTTAAGGATCGTTCATCTCGCTTGCCTCGCAGAGCATAGAGCTCCGGCAGCATTATCTTCTGGTTATATTCCAGAGTGATGCGTTGCCACTCCTCAATCTTGGAATCACAATCATCCAAGCGAGATAGCACTATCTGGCAGAATCCCGCCATCAGCTTTGCTTCTTGAGTCTTCTTAAAGGGTATATGCTGTTGCGGTCTCAGATCGAGGTCACGCTCTAGAAGTGGAAGAGTGGGCTTGCTGACTATCACTTCGACAGCCGATTCACCTGCGATCATTTCATCAGCTTGCTCCAAAGCATAAGCTGCTGAGCTTCCCACATTATCAGAATCATTCCCCTCATCTGACTGGTTCATGAGTTCCGCATAGAACTTGCGATACTCATCCAGATCCAATTGATAGTCAACCATGCCTGTCCTCCGTATTCTGATAGCCATAAACCAGCATGCTCTTTACCATGCTTTCGCCAATCGGGATAACTGTCTCCAGATAGAACTCTGGCACCTGTCTCTGCTTATAGGTATCAGAGAACTCAAGCTCGAGGGTCTCAGGATCTGGCAATACGAAGGTCTTCAGAACCTTGGCAGTGCCGATCTTCACCTGACGCTTCACGGTATGCATCTTATGCTTATCAATATAGCGCCAGACGGTTCGATTGGAACAGCCTTTCAGTTCTGCCATCCGTTCAATGGTCAGCCAGACAGCATCGATCTTCTTATTCATTAGTAATCCATAATACTCATCAGTCATCTTGAGGATAAGCACTGTGACACAGCTATCTGTCACAGTGCTCCCCACAATCCGGGTTAAAGTCTTCTTCTTGGGTCTTGTCACAGTGCCTGAAGCAGTGTGACAGGTTCCTAAGTACCTTGCCAAAAGCATTAGCGGTGGTTTTTCGCTCGGATTGAACCCCAACTCTGGATATGTGTCGCAGTGCTTACCGTTTTCGGTGTCACAGTGCTGTGTCCGTTTGGGCATGTTTGCCTTAGTTTTCATGGCATCTCCTTAACTGTATATATGGGAG
>JALNYD010000106.1 GCA_023230025.1 Candidatus Cloacimonadota bacterium
GCATCCGGATATTCCCTGACGATAAGAGTTGCCTTCGGCTGTTTGGTGCGATCCTGCAAGGCTATTCGGAGGACTGGATAAGCGGGAAGCTATATCTTTCGGAACCAATGGAAAGAATCAAAGACAACACTTTGATTCATAGCTACTACATTCAAGTCATTCAGAGAGCCCAAGGTATCACCTACTGTGTATTGACTAATAGTCTGGGTAGAATCCACAGTACCAGGCTCGTTTTGCGGGCTTGAAACCGTCTCTCCTTGCAGCTCTAAACATGCGAAGCATAACAATACAAGCATGACAATGAAGCTCGCCTTGAGCTTAAAATTACCGTCCTGAAGAGGGGCATAGTGGGTGTATCGTCTATCAGGATAACCCGTTCCGGGTAGAAGTAAAACTCTTTCTGTCATTATATCTCCTTATTCATTCTTTGACGCGTTTCCTTTTCTTTAGCTGGCAAGCGCATCCACCCACCAGCTCTTCGGCATGGTCAATAATCGTTGGCATGCCGTCTTTTACCCAATCTACAATTCCTCCCACAAGGGATGCTACCTGCTCATATCCCTGTGAGAGCAGAAAGAATCCCAATTCCTTGCTATGGATGCCTACGTAATCAGCCAGGATCAAGAGCCTGTCCTTGGGCAGATCCCGATACTTTTCAGGAAATTCCTTGTAAAATATTGATACGATTTCTCCAACATCATAGTACCTGCCATTCTTGAAGTAGTCATCTCTCAGATCAATCAGCAGAGCTCCAGCATGGATCTTGGCTAAAGCTTCACGTGGTGAGAGAAATATCAATTCTTTCATCCGATTCTCACGCGGTTTTCTCGGCTGGAAACCAGTGCGTGGTTCTGTTGGCGATCTTTACCAGAGTAAGCATCACCGGGACTTCCACCAGCACTCCTACCACAGTTGCCATGGCGACTGGGGACTTAGTTCCAAATAATGAAATCGCCACTGCCACGGATAGTTCAAAGAAGTTTGAAGCACCGATCATCCCTGCTGGGGCTGCGATACTATGAGCCAATTTCAGTTTTCGGCTTGCCAGATAAGCGATGAAGAATATCAGAAAGGTTTGAATGGTTAGCGGAATGGCAATCAGCAGGATATGCAGAGGGTTCTCCATTATCACTCTTCCTTGGAAAGCAAAGATGATGATCAGAGTAAGCAGCAATCCGATGATGGTCACATTCCCAAACTTGGGGATAAAGCTGTTATTAAAGTAGTCTTCCCCCTTGCTTTTAATAACACTGCTGCGGGTAAGAACTCCACCAGCCAGCGGGATGACCACAAAGAGCAGGACAGAGAGCAGCAAGGTTCCCCAGGGTATCGTAATCCCCCCAATCCCCAAGAGTAGCGCTACAATCGGAGTAAAAGCCACCAGAATGATCAGATCGTTGGTAGCCACCTGCAACACCGTGTAGGCAGGATTGCCCTTAGTGAGATGGCTCCAGACAAAGACCATCGCCGTACACGGTGCCGCTCCCAGCAGGATAGCTCCTGCCAGATAATCCTTTGCCAGATTGGCCGGAATCAGGCTCTTGAATACCACAAAAAAGAAGAACCAGGCGATGGCGTACATACTGAAGGGCTTGATCAGCCAGTTTGTTACCCAGGTTACGTAGAGGCCCTTGGGGTTCTTGCCCACATTCTTGATGCTGGCAAAATCCACCTTCATCATCATGGGATAGATCATTAGCCAGATCAAGATCGCGATGGGGATAGATACTTTGGCATATTCAAAGCAGTTCAGGAAAGCAGGTATTCCAGGCAAGTATTTTCCGATCAGAATTCCTGCCGCCATACAGAGGATCACCCACAGGGTCAGATACTTCTCAAAAAACCCAATACCGGCTGGTTCTTGCTTAGCAGTCGCCATCTCTTCCTCCAATTATGAGCAGCAGGGAGAATCCCCGCTAGAATCTTGATTGCAGGCGCAGCCCGGATCATCGCAAGCGTCATCCTTTGTGCCTTCGTCTTCTCCTTGATGGCACATACAGCTCTGATCATTGCAGACGTCGGCTTCTTTGCCATCCAGGATATCAAGTGATCTTGCCCTCACCGCATCTGCGGGTACTTTCTTCACGGCTTCGGCAATTTTGATTGCGAAGAGGATTTGTTTGTCACTCAAGCCCGCCTCTCTGGCTGCAGGAATGTGAAATTCCATACAGGGTGTGCAATTACTGGCGATGGCAGCTCCGATGGCTACCAATTCTCTTTCTTTGGAGTTTAAAGTTATCATTTGTATCTCCTATATTTTGGTTCTTTTTACATTATTGCGTTAAACACTAATCCCGAGATCACCGCAGTCATAAACACCGCGACCACGATCACAGCTACTGTCTTTTTCTTGAATATACTGGCCAGCATGGTCATTTCAGGAATAGCCATGCCTGCCCCGCCAATAATCAACGCGACTACGGCTCCGATACTCATGCCTTTTTGCATGAGGGCCAAACCAATCGGGATGGCTGTTTCGGTTCTGATATACAAGGGAATGCCAATCAAGGCTGCGATTGGGATGGCAAAGGGGCTTTTCCCTCCGGCAAATCTCAAAACTATATCCTGGGGAAGATAACCGTAGATTAGCGATCCAATTCCCACCCCGATGATCAAGTACCAGAACACAGCCTTATAGTCCCCAACAGCACCCCAAAAGGCTTGGTGAAGTTTTTTGCCAAAGGTGGTCAGATGCTCCTTCTGAACATCTTCTGAACACCGGCAACCGCTCTCTTTAGACCCTTCCCCTTTTGCGCCAAACTTGCCAAACAGCAGCCCAAGCACTATTGCCAGGCCAAATACCAGGATAAAGTAAATCAGGCAGGCCTTCCAGCCGACCAAAGCGAGCAGCATCGCCAAGATGATAGGATTCAGCAGCGGTGAGGCAATGATAAAAGATAGAATAGCTGAAAAAGATACTCCCGCGTTCATCAATCCTTTGGCCATCGGGATAGTGGAGCAGGCACAGAAGGGTGTGATCGCTCCTACCACGGTAGCCATGAAATTGCCCCAGATACCTCTGCCTGCCATCCACTTCTTGATCTTGTCTTGGGATATGTATTGTAAAATAACACCGATTATAGTGCTTATTCCAATAAACAGAGCCGTCAGTTCCACCGTGATGATAACAAAGTACTTCAAGGTATCGATGAGCGTATTCATTTGATGTCCTCCGGCTTGATTCCTTCGCATATGCAGTTTTTCTTGGGTAAAATGATCCCATTCAGGATATCGTGCAACTCGGAAACCATCTTGGGATTGATCGAGTAATATACCCAGGTGGCATCTTTTCTAGCTGTTACAATTTCTGCCTGTAGTAAGACCCGCATGTGATGAGATAGAGTGGACTGACTGATAGTGAGCCCCTCAAGAATATCACAGGCACACATCTCCCCACAGGAGATTATATCCAGGATTGCCAGACGCATTGGCTCTCCCATTATCCTGAACAACTTGGCTCTAGCTTCGTATTTCTGCATAAGCACCTCGCACATTTTTTTTGCCACTTTAGGCATGTATCGATTCCTGTCAATATTTATCTTCATCGATATACCGGGCACTCCCCTAACCCATAGGGGAGATTTGGGTTATAAGTTTATCAGGTAATTGATTACTTTAGTCAGGATCTCTTCCTTGGTCTTGCGAAAGAAATCCATCGCATTGGAACGATCGGAATACCCAGCGGGATCTTCTATGCCAAGGTGCACTTGGGGTATGGGCTTAAAGAAGACGGGGCAGCTTTCTTTAGCGTGGTCGCAAACGGTGATCACCAGATCCAGATCATCACGGTGTAGAAACTCAGAAACGTTCTTAGATCTCAGATCAGTTGTCGTGATTCCCAGCTCTTCTAAAACCTTGATCGCCCAGGGATTGACAGAAGAGTGGGCTACTCCTGCAGAGTAAGCCAGATAGCGGTCTCCCAGCAAGTGGTTGATCAGTGCCTCAGCCAGAACACTCCGGCAGGAATTACCAGTGCAGAGCACCAGCACCTTTTTTGGTTTTTTGTTTGTTTGCATCTCTAACTCTTCCTGTTCTATAAATGCATATGCCTGATACTAATCGACATCGGCATGAATCTTGAGCAGATCCAATGCTGCCTGCAGAACCATGTCTGCCGGTACTTTCTTCACACCTTTGGCAATATTGATGGCGAGCCTGATCTGGTCATCGCTCAATCCGGCTTTTCTGGCTTGGGGAATATGATACTCAATGCAGGCGATGCAGTTGCTGCCGATCGCCGTGCCGATTCTAACCAGTTCTTTTTCTTTGTCAGTCAGCTTGCTCATGGTCATCAAGCTCCTTTATTGCTATCCATCTATTTACAGATAGTTTTTTGCCTTAGTTGAGTAATGGTCATGTTTATTTCGGCTTAGTAACTCCACCCTTCTCTGCTAACATTCTCTCAAGCTCTTCTTTGGGGTAGAATCCTTCATGACGGAAGAACTCGCGGCCATCCTTGTCCAGAAACACCTGGGTGGGCATCACTCTAACGCCATATTTTTGACCAGCCTGACGATCTTTGTACAAGTCATAGAACACAACTTTCACCAAGCCCTTGTACTCTGAAGTGATCTCTCTCATTATCGGCTGCATCATCTTACAGGGGATACAGGATTCAGCACCCAATTCTATGAAAGTAACCATGGGCACGACTTCCTTAGGTTGTTCAGGTTCTTTTACCGGAGTTGAAGGTGTGGTTCCAGAGGTAGGTAGAGTATTATCGTTTGTGGTTTGCGAACCTGTTTCGGTAGTGGTGGCAACATCAGTACCGGATGGACTCGGTATCTGTTCTGTGGTTGCATCAGAATTCTCTTGTGGATTGTCA
Source organism: Candidatus Cloacimonadota bacterium (assembly GCA_023230025.1). Lineage (GTDB taxonomy): Bacteria > Cloacimonadota > Cloacimonadia > Cloacimonadales > Cloacimonadaceae > UBA5456. Next base: position 4,826 of record JALNYD010000106.1, read on the forward strand.
GTTTTAGCGCTACAAGCGGCAAGCAGCATCAATATGGTCAGTAGAATAAGTATTCTTTTCATTTTTTACTTCATAAGCCCATGTTATGAATTTGTGTTGTTAACTCAGCTATAACAGCCGGATCATAGTCGAAGTTTCCTTCCTTGGCTATGCCCATTTCAGTAACGATAATGTGATCATAGTTATCAATACCTTTATTGTCGAACATCTGTTTCAGACAGCTCACGGGACAGCCATCGATCAAGAGATTGGTGTGATATGATTTTGCTGCTCCCTCTACGAATCCGCAAAGGTCAGCTCCCACACCCACTGCACAACTAATCCCGTATTCCCCCCGCTTATGCAGTTCTATAGCCAGTTCATAGGAAATTTTTCCTACGTTGCTTGCTCCCGCACAGGCGTATACGGAGCGACTGGATGCACTGGAAGCACATCCCGAGGAGTTATCACTGCAGCCACAAGAGCATTTTTCTTCCCTCATTGCCTTTACCCCTTAATCAATGCCAGGATGTCCGCAACCGCGACTATCTTCCCGCTGGCCACCACTTTTTCATCGATCACCAGTGCCGGGGTCATCATCACCCCGTAGTCCATGATCTTATCCAGATCAGTCACTTTCTCCACGCTGGCTTCGATACCAGCTTGTTCTATGGCTAACAGGGCGTTAGCCTCCAGTTTCTTGCATTTGGGGCAACCCGTGCCCAGGATTTTAATGATCATTGTAATCTCCTTATGTTTACATATATTTCTTCAGGATCAGGTATAATCCTGCGACAAAAACGAGAATGGCGCAAACAATCTTCACTATTTTAGTGCCTTTGGAGTTGCTGCTCCACTTCAGATATGACTGCACCGACCCGGCAAAGGTTCCGGCAAGGATGATCACCAGGCAGTGGCCGATGATGTATGCCAAAACCAGGGTGAGGGCAAAGATGAATTGCGATCCCGCGGAGGTGAACACGATTCCCAGGATGGGAGCCATGAACGCAAAAGAACAAGGTCCCAAGGCAATACCAAGCAGGAATCCCAGACTCAGGGCTCCCCAGATTCCTTTCCGGGAAGCTTTGCCGGCTCCACCACTGAGGAAGGACGGCATCTTCAGAACATCGGCGATAAAGAAAGCCATGATCATGAAGACAATTCCCATTACGGGCTCAGTCCAGCTTCCCACGTCTCCGAGTATTTTGCCCAGGAGTCCGGTTATCAGCCCAATGATCGCCATCATTGCCAAGATCCCCAGCGTGAAAAACGCAGAGAGCCTGAATGCCTTTTTCGTTGAGAGATCTTTCTGGCCATCCAAATACCCTACGATCATGGGTATGCTGGCAAGGTGACAGGGACTGAGCAGCACGCTCAGCATTCCCCAAACAAACGAAGCCAGAAGAGCTATCGCCGGATTGGAGGCAAGCGCTTGGCTAAGTTGATTGAATATCTGCATTATCATCCGAAAAACACTCCAAAGAAATAGCCGGTGAAGGTGGAAAATACAACTACCAGGCTAACGAAGGCGAGGGTCTTTTTGGGTCCCAGGACGGTGTTGATCACCAGCATACTGGGGAGGGACAAAGCAGGGCCGGCCAGCAGCAGAGCCAAGGCGGGACCTTTCCCCATGCCGGAACCTAACAAGCCCTGAAGGATAGGAACCTCAGTGAGAGTGGCAAAATACATGAAAGCTCCGGAGATGGCAGCAAAGAAATTCGCAAAAATGGAATTGCCTCCCACTGCAGCCTCTATCCAGCGCGAAGGCACCCAGGCTTCCTGTCCGGGACGGCCAAGCAAGGCTCCGGCAATCATCACGCCCATAAAGAGCAGCGGAATAATCAGTTTGGCAAAATCCCAGGTAGAATCCATCCAATCCTTCAGCTCGCCTTTCTCAAAGACCAGCCAGAGGCTAAGTATTGTTACCAAAGCCACGAAAGCGATCAGAGGCTGAGTAGGGAATAGAAGCCCAATTACTGAAACTAAGATTGCGGTCACAAGCACTTTCCACATCTTGAAGCCATAAAACACCGACAGAGAAATGCCGAATAGCAAGGCTAGCACTCCGGTGACCATCCATCTATAGGCATACATCCAGTCCATGAAGGGAGAAGCGGTGTTGGGATTGGGTTTAGCCCAGTTCAATACGATCAGGATCAGGATCATCAGGCCGAAATGGATCAAGGTATGCCAGAGCGGACGTCCCTTTCCCTGCTCACCGAAATTCAGGCTATCCTGCCTGGCTTGCTCTTCCTTGCGGAACAGCAGATGCATTATAAAGCCGATCACCACGCTGAAGACCACGGCACCCACAGTACGGGCGATACCCATCTCCAGTCCCAGAATACGGGCGGTCATCACAATTGCTAAAATGTTTATCGCCGGGCCCGAATAGAGGAAGGCGATGGCAGGGCCAAGTCCTGCTCCACGTTTGTATATCCCGCTAAAAAGCGGCAGAATCGTGCAGGAACAAACGGCCAGGATCGCTCCGGATACCGCGGCCACACTATAGGCAAGCCACTTTTTGGCCTTGGCACCCAGAAAGCGCATCACGCTGTCCTGGCTGATAAATACGCTCACTGCTCCAGCGATGAACAGAGCCGGAACCAAGCAAAGCAGTACATGCAACCTAGCATATTCTTGCAGCATGAAAAAAGCCTCATGCAGCCCATTTAAAAATCTGGGCGCAACAAAGGGGATGAAATAAGCCGCAATGAATACCGCCAGCATGATCCCCAGGATCTTCAATTGCTTTAATTTTTCAGACATGGTTTCCTCAATACAGTCATTATTTAGATATATTTAAAACACAGGTATAGATATCTAACAGGCAGGGCCGAATAAGTTGGTAGAATACTTGGTTGTTTTGTTTTCTGCCTTCCACAATCCCTGCATTCTTCAGGGTAGATAGGTGTCTTGATACGGTCGAAACATCTGCCCCTACCATGTCAGCCAGTTCGCACACACAATGTTCCTGTTCGCTGATGGCTTGCATAAGAAACAATCTGGTAGGGTGTGCCATGGCCTTGATGACAGTGGCTATCTTGTCGCATTCATTGATATTTAGCAATCTTCACCTCGATACTTTGTTGAGTATTTTGCCATTTAGCCAAATAGCCATTAACGGTCAAGATATTTTTTCCGGCCTTTCCTCTCACGTTTTGTTATCTTATTGTGATTTAGGGTTTTATTCTACTACAAAAATCCCTACAGCATCCAGCAAGCTATATGTTGATCGATTCGCATCAGGGTTGAATTGGTGATTTCAATGCTACATAATTGTCAATTTGGCTCCTTAAAGCAGATCAACAAGAACCCTCCCATATCCCTCCCTTATCGCGATTAGGGATGGTAAAGGGCTGGATATCGGGATTATGTAATTGGAAATACAACCACCAAAAACATCTTAAACCTTTTTGTAGCTTTTACGGCATGCGGTTTTTTTGCTGGCATTACTATCGATTCACCCTTTTTCAAGGTGAACCTTTTGTCCTCAATTGTGATTTCCCCCTCTCCATCCAGTGCTATAATCAAGGCATCCCCCTCAGATTCATGCGTGCTAATCTCCTCATCTTTATCGAAAGCAAAGAGAGTCAGGCTGACCGCTTGGTTCTGAGCGATAGTCATGCTCACAATTTGCCCTTGGCTATAGGTAACCAGGCCACCCATATCCAAGACCATACTCGATTCAATGTTTTTAATGCTTTTGTTATTCATGTTCAAACCGTCCTTATTACGATTAGAAGTTTTGTGTTTTTCTGTTAATCTAACGTGCGTAGAGGGTTGCTCACTTAGCGCTATTTCGCATAGACTTCACCATCGAACCCTATGAATTGATCTATCTCGGATTGGCACTCTATAGTGCAAGCTATGGCAGTAACCATCCGGCAATAATGGATGGGATCGGCAAGGCTCTTGCCCTTTCGGTCTTTGAGGTATTTATGCAGCACCTGATAGCCACCAATGTTATAGTTCCACAACTCCGGGGTGATGCCC
>JALNYD010000107.1 GCA_023230025.1 Candidatus Cloacimonadota bacterium
GTCAGCCAATATCAGATGGAGCTTGCGTTGAGGACAACCGACTGGCTTTGGGCACGAATATGCTGGTGGCATTTATGCCCTGGTATGGCTACAACTATGAGGATGCTATCATTCTCAGTGAAAAGGTGGCCCGCGAAGACACCCTTACCTCCATCTACATTGAAGAGATGGAAGTATTGGTGCGTAATGTAAAAAATGGCCGTGAAGAACTGGCTTATGATATTCCAAACGTACCCTCCCAGGCTCTGAGAAATCTGGATAAAACCGGTATCATCAGAGTGGGATCAGTGATTCATGCTGGTGATATCATTGTTGGTAAGGTTACCCCCAAGAGCATAGAGATTGATCCTTCCCCGGAAGAGAATCTCATGCGGGCTCTATTTGGCGACCGTGCCGGAGATTTCACCAATAGCTCTCTCAAAGCCAAACCTGGCATGGAAGGGGTGGTGATTGACGTGAAAGTGTTTTCCCGCCTGGAAGATGGCAGCGATATGGAAGACGAGAACGACGATAAGATCCAGAAATTGAAAGCTGATCTGGCACTGCGCCGCAAAAAGGTTGAGGAGTTCAAAGAAGAAAAGCTCTCAACTATCCTTTTGGGACAGGTAGCCAAGACAATCTGGGACGAAAAGACCAATACAATCTTCATCGCTCCCGGTAAAAAGATTAATAAAGAAGACCTCAAGCGCATCAACTTCAAGAAGATAGATCTTGATGTTGAGATGGTGGAAGATCCTGCTGTGAACAACGCCATCTATCAGGACATCTCTCTTAAAATCAGGCAATCCCTGGAACAAAGCGAGAACATCTATAAAAAATCCCGCGAACGCATTAAGCACGGCGATGAACTTCAATATGGCGTGCGTAAGATGGTGAAGGTGTATGTAGCCAAGAAACGCAAGATCGAAGTTGGTGACAAGATGGCAGGCCGCCACGGAAACAAAGGTGTGATCTCCATTGTGGCACCGATCGAGGATATGCCGTTCATGGAAGATGGCAGCACGGTGGATATCGTGCTCAATCCGCTTGGTGTGCCCTCCCGTATGAACATCGGTCAGATCATGGAAACCCACCTGGGCCTTGCTGCAAAAATGCTTGGTTTTGAAGTGGAAACTCCAATCTTCGATGGTGCAACCAACGAGGATATTCGCCAGGAATTGCGTAATGCCGGATATGCCGAAGATGGCAAAATGGTGCTCTATGATGGCAAGACAGGAATGCCCTTTAAAGAAAGGGTGACAGTAGGCGTAATCTATATGATGAAGCTGAACCACCTGGTGGCAGACAAGATGCATGCTCGTTCCACTGGTCCTTATTCACTGATCACACAGCAACCCTTGGGCGGCAAAGCCCAGCATGGTGGTCAGCGTTTGGGTGAAATGGAAGTATGGGCGCTGGAAGCTTATGGTGCAGCTCATCTTCTGGAAGAAATGCTTACGATCAAGAGCGACGATGTCGATGGTCGTAACAATGCCTTCAAAGCGATTACGCGTGGAGAGAATCCACCACCTCCAGGAGTTCCGGAATCCTTCAATGTACTGGTTAGCGAATTGAAATCGCTGGGCTTTGACATTGAGTTTGTGAAAGACGACGAAGGCAAATAGGGGGAATACAGGATGAAAGATACAAGACGTGAACAAAGACCCAGTGAATATGATGCTGTGCGCATCAGAGTAGCCTCAGCGGATACGATCATCAACCATTGGTCGCACGGTGAGGTAACCAAGCCTGATACCCTTAATTATAGAACTTTGAAGCCAGAGAAAGACGGTCTCTTTTGCGAACGCATTTTTGGCCCTGAAAGGGATTATGAATGTGCTTGCGGTAAGTATAAAAAGAAACGTTTTCAAAACACACTCTGCGAACGCTGTGGAGTGTTGGTAACCACCAGCCGTGTGCGCAGAACCCGCATGGGACACATTTCCCTGGCTGTGCCAATTGCCCATATCTGGTTTGTCAAATCTGCTCCTTCCAAGATCGGCACTCTTTTGGATATGACGATCAAGGATCTTGAGCGGGTGCTGTATTATGAATCCTTTATCGTAATTGATCCCGGTGATAGCCCCTATGAAAAGATGGAGCTTCTGGAAGTGGACGAATATTACGATATCAAGGACAAAGTGGGCGACAATTTTATCGCCCTGATGGGAGCTGAAGCGATCAAGGAACTATTGATCCGCATCAATCTCAAAAATGAAGCTCTGGATCTGCGTACCCGGCTCAAATTTGAAGAATCCGCACTACGCAAACAGAAGCTGATCAATAAACTCAAGATCGTGGATGCCTTTATCAAGAGTGGAAACTCTCCCGCGGATATGATCATGGAGGCTCTGCCTGTTTTGCCTCCTACATTGCGTCCCCTGGTTCCGCTTGAGGGTGGCAGATTTGCTACCGCGGATTTCAATGATCTGTATCGCAGAGTTATCACCCGTAACAACCGCCTCAAAGGGCTGTTGGAAATCCGGGCGCCTGAAGTTATTCTGCGCAATGAAAAGCGGATGCTTCAGGAAGCTGTGGATGCATTGATCGATAACAGCCGTAAAGCGCGTCCCGTACGCGGACGCGGCAATCGTCCCCTGAAATCCCTGACCGATCAACTGAAAGGAAAGCAAGGGCGTTTTCGTCAGAACCTTTTGGGAAAACGTGTGGACTATTCCGGACGTTCAGTGATCACGGTAGGTCCGGAGCTCAAGCTGTATCAATGCGGTTTACCAAAGGATATGGCTGTGGAGCTTTTCAAGCCATATCTGATTGAAAAACTTCAGAAAATGGGCGAAGTGGATAAGGTCAAAAACGCAAAGAAACTGATTGAAAAGAAACAACCCGAGATCTGGAGTATCCTGGAAGAAGTAGTGAAGGATTACCCTGTTCTTCTGAACCGCGCGCCTACTCTGCACCGGCTGGGTATTCAGGCTTTTATGCCGATCCTTACGGACAACAAAGCCATCCAGTTGCATCCCATGGTCTGTGTGCCTTTTAATGCAGACTTTGATGGTGACCAGATGGGTGTGTATGTGCCTCTTTCTCTGGAAGCACAGATCGAAGCCCGTGTGCTGATGCTTTCCACCCGGAATCTGCTGCTGCCGGCTAATGGCAGATTGGCAATGGCGGCCAACCAGGATATTGTGTTGGGATGTTACTATCTTACAATGACTGAAGGGGATGCCCCTGAAGATCCCCACACCATGCAGTATTTCTATGGCACAGATGACGTCGTGGCTGCTTATGAACATGAAGAACAGCTCTGTGGAGTGAAAGGTGAAGCCGTGATTGAACGCCGGCTGGACTTGCACACCTGGATCAGAGTCAAAATTGAAAACAACTATATTACCACGACTGTGGGAAGAGTCATCTTCAATCAGATCATTCCCCAAGAAGTTGGTTTCCAAAACCTCACCTATGATAAGGGTAAGATCAACGATCTTGCCATGCTCTGCTTTGAAGCGGTAGGACAGTGGCGCACAGCCCAGTTCCTCGATGAGCTCAAAGAAACTGGATTCCGCTATGCAACCCGTGCCGGAGTTACCTTTAGCTTTGGGGATATCATCACACCTCAGCGTAAGGATCAGATCATCGAAGAATCCGAAGTGGAAGTCAAAAAGATCAGCGATCTTCACCAAAAGGGCGGGATCACCGAAAACGAGCGTATGGGACGTGTGGTTGATACCTGGAAACGTACAACAGTGCGCGTAACTGACGAGATGATGGAAGAGCTTACTCATTCCAGAAACGGATTGAACTCAATCTATATGATGTACAAATCCGGAGCTCGTGGATCCAAGGATCAGATCAAACAGCTTGGCGCAATGCGTGGATTGATGGATAAACCATCCAAGATCGGTTCCGGGGGTGGAGCAGACGTGATTGAAACCCCCATTAAGTCAAACTTCAAAGATGGTCTCACCGTGTTGGAATACTTTGTTTCCACTCACGGAGCCCGTAAGGGATTGGCTGATACAGCACTGAAAACGGCAGACGCCGGTTATCTTACACGTCGTTTGGTGGATGTGGCTCAAAATGCCATCATCACCATGGACGATTGTGGAACCAACCGCGGTGTGCACATGACCGTTCTCAAAGAAGGGAATGAGATCGTGCAATCCCTGGCAGAACGCATTCAGGGTCGTTACGCAGCAGAAGATATTGTTGATCCAGTCACCGGAAAAGTTCTGGTAAACGCTGGTGATGAGATCAGCAACAAGATGGCTCGCACATTACAGAATCATGGCTTGATCTCGGTTTTTGTGCGCAGTACTCTCACCTGTGAAGCTGAGCGTGGACTTTGCGTAAAGTGCTATGGCCGCAACCTCAGCACCCTCAAGCCGGTGATGGTGGGTGATCCGGTTGGCATTATTGCTGCTCAAAGCATCGGTGAACCCGGGACCCAGCTTACCCTGCGTACATTCCACATTGGTGGTGCCGCTTCTACAGCCACAGATCTGGCTGAAGTAGTTTCCAACCAGGATGGTATCGTGCAATTTGACCGCATGAACTGCGTCACCAATACCGAAGGTCATCTGATTTCAGTGTCTCACTTGGGTAAGATCAATATCCTCGATGAAAACGATGCCGAGAAAGTATTGGAAGAATATAAGGTGGAATACGCTGCCACCGTGCACGTTAAAGATGGACAAAAGATTGCTCAGAATACTAAATTGCTCTCTTGGGATCAATTCAACAACCCGCTTATTTCCACTGCCAAGGGTGTGCTGCACTATGAGAACTTCGTAAAAGACATTACCTACAAAGAAGAATATAACGATATCACCTTCAGCCGTGAAATCTCCATCATCGAATCCAAAGACCGCAAGAAACAACCACAGTTCAGGATTGTTGGTGAAGATGGCAGCATTCGCCTGATTCCTCTGCCCACAGGATTGATTGTCCGGGTAGAGGATGGTAGCTTTGTGCATACTGGAGATATCTTGGGTCAAACCTCGCGTATGACGATTAAGCAGCGCGACATCACCGGTGGTCTGCCTCGTGTGCAGGATTTGGTGGAAGCTCGCGTGCCAAAGGATAAAGCCCGCATTTCCGATATCGATGGCGTTGTGACCATTGGTGGCTTGAAAAAGACGGGCCGTGATATCTTTGTGACCCCGCCCAATGGGCTCTTTGCTCCCAATGATGGCAAGGTCGTTGTTAATCTGGATGACGATAAAAACCAACGCATCTGGGTATTGAACAAGAAAAGCGTTTACGCTGAAAACGACGGTAAATGCAGCATCCTCAAAGAAAATGGTAAGATTCGGGTGCAGATTTCCAAACGCAATCAAAAAGGCATGGTATATGATATTCCCAAGACGATGTCTGTGATTGTCTCCGAAGGCGAAAGCGTGAAAACCGGTGCACCCTTGTGCGGCAAGCTCTTCATCGTGCCTGCGGAACAGGAAAGCATCGTTGCCTCTGGTGATGCCGTTACCTCCTATCAGCCTTTGGCAGGCCGCAAATATTCCATCCCCTCCGGTAAGCGCATCATCGTGCACCAGGGTGATAGAGTGGAGAGTGGTGACGCTCTTTCCGATGGTCCTCTGGATCCTCATGATATGCTGGTAAAAGGCGTTATCGAAGCTCAGATGATGATTCTCAATGAGATTCAGGAAATCTACCGTAAACAGGGCGTGAAGATTGATGACAAGCACGTGAGTGTCATCGTACGCCAGATGTTCAAAAAGGTTCGCATTACCGATAGCGGAAGCACTTCCTTCCTGCAAGGTGACATCGTGGATAAAGTACGCGTAGAGCGTGAAAATCGCGAAGCAATCTCCTTCGGAAAGCAACCCGCGCAGTTTGAACAACTGCTTTTGGGAATCACCAAGATTTCTCTCTTGACGGATAGCTGGCTTTCGTCAGCATCGTTCCAGGAAACTACCAAAGTGCTCACCAAGGCCGCAATAGAAGGCAGTATGGACCATTTGGAAGGCCTCAAAGAAAGCATCATCCTGGGTCATCGGATCCCTGTGGGAACCGGTACCAGGCTCTATAACAATATGATCAAGGAAGCGGTTGCCAATGGCGATACTGTGGCTCAGATCATCAGTAAACTGGCGCATCCGGAAGTTTCCGAAGAAGCCGAGGATATCCTCGATTTCTAAGTTATTTATGAACACACTGAAATAAAGATAAGGAGAATATCAGTGCCAACCATCAACCAACTGATACGCAAAGGAAGAACCGTTGTTGAGGTCAAAAAGAAAAACAGGGCGCTCATGGGATGTCCGCAAAGGCGCGGAGTATGCACTCGTGTTTACACGACGACGCCCAAAAAACCCAACTCAGCTCTTCGTAAAGTCGCACGTGTCCGTCTCGTAAACGGATTTGAAGTTACAGCATATATTCCCGGCGAAGGCCACAACCTGCAAGAACACTCAATCGTTCTTGTCCGCGGTGGTCGTGTAAAAGACCTTCCCGGTGTTCGCTACCACATCGTTCGTGGCGCCCTTGACTCCGCTGGCGTGGATAAACGTACCAATTCACGCTCCAAATATGGAACCAAGCGTCCCAAGAAGAAATAGGAGGGAATAAATGCCAAGAAAACGTAAAGCTGTCGTTCGTGAAGTACTGCCAGATCCCAAATATAACGATGTAGTACTTACCAAGTTTATGAACTGCCTCATGGTCAAGGGAAAGAAATCCCTGGCCGAGAAGATTGTGTATGGAGCTTTTGATATCATTCAGCAAAAGACCAAGCAGGAACCCCTCGAAGTCTTCAAGGGTGCCTTGGAAAACGTTCGTCCATTGGTGAAAGTAGTTTCCCGCCGCGTTGGTGGATCAAACTATCAGATTCCCACTGAAGTGAACGAAAAGAATGGTCGCGCTGTAGCCTTCCGCTGGATTATCACATATTCCCGTGCCCGCAGCGAGAAAACCATGGTGGAAAAACTTGCCGCGGAACTGATGGCTGCCTACAAAAAAGAAGGCGCTTCCATCAAGAAACGCGAAGATACCCACAAGATGGCCGATGCCAACAAGGCTTTTGCCCATCTCAGATGGTAGTTTAGAACCCTATCATAGTGATATAAGGCTGTCCCCGATCGGGGAACAGCCTTTTTCTATATCCGGAGATCTATCGCTATGTCATCAGCATTATCTTCCAGGTTGATAAGGCTCTGGATGCCTGCATTCTAACGAAGAATGTTCCAGAGCTTAGGTCACGTTGTTGCTTGTCCTGTAACAGGATGTCGCAGCCGCTCTAAGCATCTTGAAGACACTTCCACTCTGTCGACACGATGACATATCGAATCGTGCTGGCTACTCACTTGATTATCGTCACAATGCCGTCACCTTGTGGTTACAAAAGTAACGGCAAGGTGAGCGAAACCCGACGGTGATCGCCGGGGATGAGCCAGGCGGAGCGCATCAATTGCAGCATGAGTATCTTGCGCAGTTGATTCACTATCGGCATAGAGTGCCCGGATGAATAAAAACCCGCAGGTTCACTGCGGGTAAAGGGTAAATCAGATAGCTGCGAGTTTAATCCTTCTGCAGTTCTCTTTCTAATTCCTGGAAGGCTTGAGAGGCTTTGAACTGGTTGTAAAGGGCTTCTTCGTTTTTGATATTGGTCATCAGGTTGTTCATGATCTCGCTTTTTGGTATCTTGATCTGCATCCAGGTTTTGTAGCGTTCGCCACCGTTTTCGTTCACCTTGCGGGTTTCAACTTTACCGGTGACCGTGCCGCTGAATCTGGCGCTGGAAACTGCTTTAACCACACTGGAGGAGAGTGCCAGCAATTGGGGATTGTACACTCCGGCTTCTTCTTCAAAGCTCTTAATCATGCTTTGTACTTCTACTTCCACATATTGAGCAGCTTCCTGGAGGGCGTTAGCCTTCGCAGTATTCATGGAAGAGGTTTCGGAAAGATTGGTTCCCTGGCCATAGGTGCATACGTAATCGGCTTCATTTTGGCTGCTCCACCAGGTGGGGCGGTACACTAATTCTCCCTCGGCTTTGGGGCCTTTGGGTTTGTTCGAGCCGCAGGCAGCCATAAGGAATACCAGGCTCACGACTAAGGCGATAAACAGAACTTTTTTCATTGTTCCTCCATGCGAATAGCTGTTCATAAATGGCTAAGAATCTTAGTTTGCACAAGCATTGCTTTCAAGCGGTTGCTGTCAAGCGAAATATTGAGTTATAACTTCATCTGGCGTTGTAAGCGTTGATGCTCTTCATAACTACTGCTGAAGACGTTTTTGCCCTGGCGGTTGGAGAAGAAATATAAGTATGCATGCTTTGCCGGCTGCATTGCGGCGATCAGGGATTCAAGACGGGGATTGGAAATTGGAGTGGGGGGAAGCCCTGGATTTACATAAGTATTGTAGGCAGAGGGAATGGATGTATCGGCATTGGTGAGAACTTCCCGGCGGATTCCCCTTTGTTCCAGGATATAATCCACAGTGGGGCAGCTTTGCAAAGGCATACCGATGCGCATGCGGTTTGTAAACACTCCGGCGATCAGGGCGCGTTCTTCCTCGTTCCCAGCTTCCTTTTCCACGATTGAGGCCAGGATCAGGTTTTTGTAGAAATCATCACTATTCTGAATGCTAAGCCCCTGTCTATCCAGGCGGCGAAAGAACTCATGGGTCATGATACTCAGGATGCTATCCGGGGAGCTGGTAACGGGGAAGAGATAAGTTTCGGGATATAGAAAACCTTCCAGAGAGTTTAATGGGAGTCCGGTGAGTTGCCTTA
>JALNYD010000108.1 GCA_023230025.1 Candidatus Cloacimonadota bacterium
GCGGGCCACCTTTTCACTGAGAATGATAGCATCCTCATAGTTGTAGCCATACCAGGGCATAAATGCCACCAGCATATTCGTGCCCAAAGCCAGTCGGTTGTCCTCAACGCAAGCTCCATCTGATATCGGCTGACCCTTGCGAACGGTATCGCCAATGCGGACGATGGGGCGTTGATTTGCACAGGTGTCCTGGTTTGTGCGCACAAACTTCTTCATATAAATCCGGCTTCCGCTCCCCAAATACAGAGCTTCGTCCTTTTCGTTGATTGCCTTGAGATCAATGTAGGCAGAGGTTACATTCACAACCGTGGCGTCATAAGGCGCAACTGCAATACCTGAAGCATCCATGGTTGCGATCTTTTCCATTCCGGTACCCACCATTGGGGCCTGTGGATTGATCAAAGGCACGGCTTGACGTTGCATGTTTGATCCCATCAATGCCCGGTTTGCATCATCATGCTCCAGGAAGGGAATCATTGCTGCAGATACCGATACCATTTGTTGAGGGGCAATATCCATGAAGTGCATCTCAGTAGGTTTCACCTGGATAAACTCGCCCTTTTCCCTGGCAAACACCACTTCATCGATTATGCGGCGATCATCCCCCAGGCTTACATTGGATTGGCCTATGATGTACTTCTCTTCCTCAGCAGCATCCATATACACATATTCATCTGTCACAAAACCATCAACTACCCTGCGATAGGGAGTCTCGATAAAGCCCAGATGATTGATCCTGCTATAGATTGCCGGAGAGACAATGAGTCCGATATTGGGACCCTCTGGTGTTTCGATCGGGCACACCCGACCATAGTGAGAAGCATGAACGTCACGTACTTCAAATCCAGCCCGATCTCTTGCCAATCCTCCAGGTCCCAAAGCCGATAGAGCCCGTTTATGCCGCAGCCCCGCCAGGGGATTGGTTTGTTCCATAAACTGGGATAGCTGACCTGTGAGGAAAAAGCCCTGCACAACGTTGATCAAAGCGTTGCTATTGACCAGGTCATGCACAGTGATTTCATCGATATTGGAGATCGCCATGCGCTCCTGAATAATCCGGGCTACCATTGCCAAACCGGAAGCATACTGCTCCTGAAGCAATTCACCAACGGTGCGAACCCGGCGATTGGATAGGTTATCTATATCGTCCACCTCGTCATTATCGTGGTAGATATTGATTAAAGTCTTGAATATGTGTACAAAGTCTTGAACGGTCAGGGTCATTGTGTTCTCATCGACATCAATACCCAGGCGTTGATTGATCTTGAATCTGCCTACTTCACCAAGGTTGTATCGACGCTCATTGAAGAACATCCGGTCAACCAGCTGTTTGGCTGCTTCCACCGGGGCATCTTCTCCGGGACGAATCAGGGAGTAGATTTTTTTGAGGGCTTCTTCCTGATTGGTCGTGGGGTCCTTGGCAATTGTGTTTTCCAATACTTTGCGGGCAATCTCGAAATCATAGTTGATCACATCCACTTGCTTGATCTTGTGATCCGCCAATATCTTGATCAGAGTATCGTTGATCTGTTCGTTGGCCAGTGCGATTGGTTCGTCAATCCCTTCCACTTTGATGTCATGGAACAGATGGCGTCCCTTTGCCGAAGCCAGAGTCAGGCTTTCGCTTTCATAAAAGGTTTTCCGCAAATCATCATTAGTCGAGATGCCGATGGCGCGGAAGAGGGTGGTAACGGGCAACTTGCGCCGTTTATCGATATGCACAAACATCACGTCGTGAATATCGATATCAAACTCCAGCCAGGAGCCGTTGTACGGAATCACTTTGGCAGAATACAGGGTTTTGCCAGAAGGGTGTTTTGTTTCAGAAAAGAATACGCCGGGAGAGCGTTGAAGCTGTGAGATGATCACACGCTCAGCACCGTTGATGATGAAGGTTCCCTGCTCAGTTACTAAAGGTATCTCGCCCAGAAATACATCTTGTTCCAGGGTGTCTTTGTGTTCACGACCCGCCTCGGTTGTCGCGAAGACGGAAAGGCGCATCTTTGCCTTGAGTGGTGCCTGATAACTCAGGTTACGTTCACGGCATTCATCGATGGCATATTTCTCCTGCAGCACATTGTATTCAATGAACTCCAACAGGAAGTTGCCCTTGTTGTCTTCAATCGGAAAGATGGCTTCAAAAACAGCCTGCAGTCCTCTTTTTGCCCTGCGTTGGGGATGAATATCCTTCTGTAAAAAATCATGAAACGAATCTACTTGCATAGCCAGCAGATTGGGGATTTCCACTTCTGGGATGCCCAGCTCGGCAAATCTTCCGGAGATACGGGAATAACTTTTGATCTTTCTCAAAAGCTCACTCCTTTGTGCTTATCCAGCACACACGGTAGGGGTTAGTACTTTGCATTACACACGCTTCTTGCCAGCGGCTTGTTCTTGCCTTAAACGGCGGCACCAATAAAAATGCCATATCTTCTCTGGGTTAGAATAGCCAAATTAGTCCAAAAAAAGTCCGGCGGGACTTTTTTTGGACCTTTGGTTTCGCAATCAAGCCTATTACTTGAGTTCGACGGTTGCGCCAGCGTCTTCAAGCTTTTTCTTAATGGTTTCGGCTTCTTCTTTGCTAACTTTTTCTGAGACCATTTTGGGAGCGGCATCTACCAGGTCTTTGGCTTCTTTGAGGCCAAGGTTGGTGATTTCGCGAACCACTTTGATCACGTTGATTTTCTTGTCACCGGCACTTGCCAGGATAACGTCAAATTCGCTTTGCTCTTCTTTAGCTTCAGCAGCGCCACCGGCAGGAGCGGCAAAGGCAGCTACGGGAGCAGCAGCGGATACGCCAAATATTTCTTCCATTTCTTTGACGAGTTCAGAGAGCTCAAGAACGGTCATTTCTTTAATCAGGTCAATTACTTGTTGTTTTTTATCGGACATCTTTCCTCCATCGGATATATGAATAATTTTTTATTAGCTGGCATCAGCTTGTTTGTCTTTTATGGCATTCAACGCATATACGAATTTGCGGATAATGCCTTGGTTGACCGCCATAAATCCTGTGATTGGTGCTGCCATGCAGCGCACAACACTGGAAAGGATTTCTTCGCGGGTGGGAAGACTTGCCAGAGCTTCAAGCTCTTTGGGATTAAACACGTGTCCTGCCACGTATCCGGCTTTAAAGGTAGGAAAGCCGAGATCTTCCATCACTTCTTTTTTGAACTTGGCGAGCACGCGAGCCGGAGATACTTCATCTTCAAGGCAGATAGCCACTGCTGTGGGACCCTTCAGATATTCATCCAAACCGCTGATGTTCAGTTCGTTAAGTGCAATCTTGAGTAAGGTGTTTTTCTGTACCACGTAATCCACCTTGTCTGTGCGGAAACGTGCGCGCAACTGATTCACCTGCTCAATGTTAATTCCCTTGTAATCCACCAGTACAATCGCTTTTGCGCCACTCAGTCTTTCGACCAAGTCTTTAACTATGTCCACTTTATATTGTTGAACCATGTTTCTTAACTCCCCTTAGCTTTTTGCTTCCAAGGTAGCGCTTGCGACCTGTAACTTGATGCCGGGTCCCATGGTAGTGCACAGTGTGATGCTTTTGATGAAAACCCCTTTCAGGGTGACGGGGCGCTCTTTGAGCACAGCAGCCAGGATCGCCTTGAGATTCTCTCTCAGCTTGTCTTCAGTAAAGCTGATTTTTCCGGCTGGAATATGCAGATTGGCAAACTTATCTACACGATAAGTAACCTTTCCGCCTTTGGAATCTTCAACAGCCTTGGCGATATCCATGGTTACGGTTCCCACTTTCGGGTTTGGCATCAGTCCGCGCGGACCAAGTACTCGGCCTAATTTTCCGATTCGTCCCATAAGGTTCGGAGTGGTGATCACCACGTCAAAATCAAACCACCCGCCGGTGATTTTCTCTACGAGGTCGTCCACGCCTACGTAATCGGCGCCAGCATTTCTGGCTTCATCTGCTTTGTCGCCCTCAGCAAATACGAGCACACGCATGGTCTTACCTGTTCCATGTGGTAAAACCAGTGAGTTCCTGATCTGCTGATCGGCTTTGCGAGGATCCACACCAAGATTGAAGTGAAGCTCTACTGTCTCGTCAAACTTGGGAGCCGGCAGGCTCTTCAACAGCTTGAGTGCGTCAGCGAGTTCAAATCTCTTCTGGCGATCATACATCGCATAGGCGACTTTGTACCTTTTGCTATGTTTCATTGACTCTCCTTTATGAATACTATCTCCTGCAAAGCAGCTTAGTCGTCAATCGTGACGCCCATGCTTCTTGCAGTACCAGCGATCATACTCATAGCGGATTCAAGGGAATGGCAATTCATATCCTGGATTTTGAGCTCAGCGATCGCCCTCAGTTGCGTTTGATTCAGTTTACCCACTTTTGCTTTGTTCGGGGTAGCGCTGCCTTTGGCAAGGCCGGCTTCTTTTTTGACCAGAACGCTGGCCGGAGGGGTCTTGATCTCAAAAGTGAAAGATTTATTCTTGGCCACATAGATCACAACCGGAAATACCATTCCGGGCTGATCCTGGGTCTTTTCATTAAATTGGCGGCAGAATTCGGGAATATTCACACCCGCCTGGCCCAATGCAGGACCCACAGGCGGTGCCGGGTTTGCCTTGCCGGCGGGAAGCTGTAACTTGATTACGGCGACAACATCTTTCGGTTTTGCCATGATTCTATATCCTTTATATTATAATCTATCTATTTCTTAATCAGTTCAACCTGATTACCATTTAATTCCACAGGTGTGCGACGTCCAAAGACCGTCACATCAATGACCAGTTTGTTGCCATCGTCGGCAGTCTTTTGAACTATCCCCTCAAACTCGGAAAATGGCCCTGATATTACTTTGACCAGATCCCCGGGCATATATGAGAAGGTCTTGAAATCGCGTTCAGGATCTGCAATACCCAAAAGACGATCAACTTCTTCCTGCGGCAGGGCGATGGGATCTTTGTGATCCTTGCTCATCCCCAAAAAACTGGTGACCCCTGCAATGCCCAGCACATAGCTTTTCAGCTCGGCACTCATCTCTGCTTCCAGGATCACATAGGAGGTAAAAACCTTGCGTTCACGTTCAATCTTCTTGCCGTCTCTGATGATAAAAGTCTTGCGAACGGGAACCAATATGCGCCCCACGCTCTCTTCCAAAGCAGTTCCCACCAGACCCTTTTCGATCGCAGTCTTTACCTTATTCTCAAAACTGGAATAGGTATGGATCACATACCATTTCATTGCCACTTCTATTCCCCTTAGAACAGGAGTTCCAAAATCTTGGTGAAGCCAAAATCAACCATTGAAAGAAAGATCGCTACGATGGCTGACATCACTATCACCACCACGGTTCCCTCTTTGAGGTCGTCTTTACCTGGCCAACTCACCGATTTCATTTCGGAACGAACTTCACGGAAAAAGCGGTTTACATTTTCAAACTTCATTATCTCACCAAATACCTGTATCAAAAGATGTGGCAGGACAGGCAGGAATCGAACCCGCAACCCCCGGTTTTGGAGACCGGTGCTCTACCAGTTGAACTACTGTCCTGCAACATTATTCTTCAGCTTAGCGCTGTTTGTGGTTTGTGTGTTTCCGGCAGGTGGGGCAGAACTTCTTCAGCTCCATTCTGTTCGGATGCTTGCGTTTGTTGCGTGTGGTCGTATAATTACGGTTTTTGCACTCTTCGCAAGCCAGGATGATTATATCTCTCATCGTCTCTTACCGATTTTTACTTATTCGATTATGCTGGATACAACGCCGCTACCGATGGTGTGTCCACCTTCACGAATAGCGAAACGAAGTCCTTGCTCCATAGCAATGGGAGTGATCAATTGAGCAGTGATTTCCACGTTGTCGCCGGGCATGACCATTTTTACGCCTTCAGGCAGCTCAAGAGAACCGGTGACGTCGGTGGTGCGGAAGTAAAATTGAGGACGATAACCGGTTTGGAACGGTTTGTGACGTCCGCCTTCTTCTTTGGTAAGAATATAGGTCTGACCCACGAATTTGGTGTGCGGGGTGATTGACTTCGGCTTGGCAAGCACTTGACCGCGTTCAACATCGGTTTTGGCAAAGCCGCGAAGCAGCAAACCTACGTTGTCTCCAGCTTGGGCTTCATCCAGCAGTTTGCGGAACATTTCCACGCCGGTGCAGGTGGTTTCAACAGTCTCACGAATACCTACGCGCTCAATCTTGTCACCAACTTTGATGACTCCACGTTCCACACGACCAGTAGCAACTGTGCCACGGCCAGGAATCGAGAATACGTCTTCAACTGGCATCAGGAAGGGTTTGTCAACCGCACGGTCAGGCATCGGGATGTAGCTGTCAACAGCATCCATCAGTTCTTGAATCTGAGCTTCTCCTTCAGGATCAGCATTCAGAGCCTTGAGGGCAGAACCACGGATCACAGGAATTTCGTCGCCGGGGAATTCATATTTGTCCAGATGCTCACGAACTTCCATCTCCACGAGATCAAGCAGTTCAGCGTCTTCAACAAGGTCGCATTTGTTCATAAAAACAACGATCGCAGGCACGCCAACCTGACGGGCAAGCAGGATGTGCTCACGAGTTTGAGGCATTGGGCCGTCATAAGCACTCACCACAAGGATTGCACCATCCATCTGAGCAGCACCAGTGATCATGTTTTTGATATAGTCAGCATGACCGGGGCAGTCAACGTGAGCATAGTGACGGTTTTCGGTTTCATATTCAACGTGAGCGGTAGCGATGGTTATACCACGGGCTTTTTCTTCCGGTGCGTTGTCAATACTATCGAAGGAACGGAATTTGGCTCCGCCCTTCTTTGCCAAATAAGCAGTAATCGCCGCGGTAAGCGTGGTCTTACCATGATCGATGTGACCGATCGTACCAACATTTACGTGTGGCTTGCTACGTACGAATTTTTCTTTTGCCATTGTTCCTCCTGGAATTACTATTCCATGTCCTTGATTTATTCGCTATAAATGGATGAAATCGCGGGACGGCCATCCCGCAATTTCACCTAAAAACTGGAGCTCAAGACCGGATTTGAACCGGTGACCTCATCCTTACCAAGGATGTGCTCTACCTGCTGAGCTACTTGAGCCTGGTTTCGCCACCTGAAAAAGCGTGACTAAAATGGAGCGGGAAACGGGGTTCGAACCCGCGACCCTCAGCTTGGAAGGCTGATGCTCTAGCCAACTGAGCTACTCCCGCTAAGGCTATAAAAAACTGGTGGAGAGGGGAGGATTCGAACCTCCGAAGTCGTCTGACGACAGATTTACAGTCTGTTCCCTTTGGCCGCTCGGGAACCTCTCCACAGCTATGGAGCCGATGAAGGGAGTTGAACCCCCAACCTATTGATTACAAATCAATTGCTCTGCCATTGAGCTACATCGGCCTAAAGTTTTATCAATCAATTTCGGCACCAGTTTTTTGTCAATCACTTTTTTTCTGGCTCACTCTATGTTCTGGTTTGTTATCGTGTCTGTAACCTTGTTTTTATGTACCCTGATCCTGTCAATCACTATTTTCTACATTCTGCAGACTTACACTCCGGCGATGATGGGATGATAGAACGCGGATTGAATGGATTACAGGGATTTGAACGGATTTCTGCTATGCGTTATGCGAATCCTATGAAGGCATCCCGGGCCTGACGGGGTGTATATCTCCAGGTTTCCACAAAGGCGGCAAAGGTAATGATTTTATAGCCAGAGATGGAGCTTTAGCGGAACCCCGGGCTATAGAATGGCAACCCATCGGAGCGCTGACATGACCATAAGGTTTAGATAGTAGATTGACAAACCATTATCATGAAATCTGAGACATCTTCGCATCCCCTGCGATGTTTGTGCTCCTCAGGATTAAGAGCATTTATCAATAGGCTGTGGCGCCTGTAAACTCGAGATATTCGATGGCGTTATACTAAGGAAGAAGCCTGGGAACTTGACAGCGCTGATCCAAGCTATAGATTCTCTGATAGTCTATAATGTCACTTCTCGTAGGATGAATTGAAGCGAACAATAGCATCCCAGTTTATCTTCCCAGAATCATCACAGTACTGATAGATAAATGTCCTGGTAAACACGTTCAGTATGTTATTGTATTTGCCTTGGAATTCCTCATTTCTCAGCTTTGATTTTCTACCCAGGGGCTCAATGATATCCAAATATAAGTTCTTGTCTCCAGAAATAAACTCCCAAAACCGCTGTCCACAGTATTTGTAGTAAATCCCATCTTTCATCGCCATAGAGCTTGTGCCATAACAGCACCCATTAACAAACTCAACATTTACTTTTGCATTTGAAGTCTGTAGTATCTTCTTAGCAGAAACAAAGTTCTGAATCATCTTTTTTACCTGATCGGAATTACCCCAATTGGGCCCAGACTTTATTGATACCAGGTATCGGGTGCCTTCATGCAGAAATTCCAGATCAATCCCCGCTGTCGCGGATTTCACGCCTCCATAGACCATGTTGTTTATGAATATCGCCAGACCTTCCAACCAGTCCCCGAACATTGCTTCTTCACTGGAACTAATAAACGCATCCAGAAAACTTCTTACTATATCGGATGCATTCTCATAGTTCTTCACCATGAACAGGTAGGGATTCTTCTTCTTCAGAATTGAATTCAGGCTAAGTTTTTCCAGACCATCTAGTCTCTTTTGGTAAAATACTGGCAACTCCTGATGTATATAGTTTTCAATAAGTTGAATACTCAGT
>JALNYD010000109.1 GCA_023230025.1 Candidatus Cloacimonadota bacterium
GAAAGATCCTGCACTATATACAGGGTTTCATGAACGTCTGCAGAAGATTATGGATTCGTATAAGGAACACTGGGATAGAATCATCGAGGAACTCACCAAGCTGAGAGAGGGTATTGGCAAAGGCAGAACTGATGAAGCGGGAATTGTAGATAGTCCAGTGATGCCATTTCTGGACCTGATGCTGATGGAAGCAGGGATAGCAGTGGATAGCAAAGAAGCAATTGACTCCGCCAAGCTGTCAGAATTCATCTATAGCAGGATCAAAGAATCTGTCTCGATACCAAACTTCTGGCAGAAGCCCAATGAACGCAGACGCTTGGAAGGTGATATCAGGGATGAACTTGAATATTGCGGGATTGAACCCTTGCAGGAAGTGGCAGCTAAGCTAACTGCAGAGTTGATCAATCTGGCTCATAAACGGGAAACAGAGGTGAAGGGTTCATGAGCCTCGATTACAAGATTGTAGTAAGACATAGCAAGCGCAAGACGGCATCGATCTACATCGAGAGGGATAGTTCTATTACTGTGATAGTACCACTCGGAACAAGCGATAGTGAGGTGCAAAACCTGCTGAGCAAGAACGAGTATAAGATACATAAGTATCAGGCAAAACGTGCGCTCCTGAATGAGAAGGCGATCAAGCGGGAACTGGTGAATGGGCAATCCTTCCTCTATCTGGGCAGGAACTACTATCTGCAGTATAGCGATGAAGTTGATGGCATACAGTTCAGAGGCAGGCATTTCTATGCCCCGGAAGGCTCTGAAGATAAGCTGAGGGATATGTTCAAGGAGTTCTATCGCAATCGTGGAAAGATGTTTATCGAGCCCAGGGTACAACGCTTTTCACAGATGATGGGGATCAGTGTAGAGACAATCTCTATCATTGATCTGAAGAATAGATGGGCTTCATGTTCAGTTAAGCGACCCAAGGTCAATTTCAATTGGAAGATCATGATGGCACCGGTGAGCGTGATCAACTATCTGATCGTGCATGAACTGGCGCATTTCAAGCACACACGGCACAGCAAAGACTTCTGGAATGAAGTGGATAAGATCGTCCCGGATTATCAGAAGCAGGTGCAGTGGCTGAAGGAATATGGGGCGGGATTGGATGTGTAAGTGCTTTTAAGACTATACCCCTATTTTGTCCAGGGGGTAATTTATCATGAGAATGCGTATATGCAAAATGAAATGTTTTAGGAGTTAAAATGAGCTTTTGGAAAACACTGGCAAAGATTGGAAATGCAGTAATCGAAGAAGGCATGAAGCAGCAGAGTAAGCAAATGAGAAATGGCAGTAGGAATTCGGCTACCGGGAGAACGGAAGTCCCAACTATTGGAGGAAAGACACTCAGAGAATGGGAGAGCAAGTGGCAGAATGTAGGCTATCTTGACAGCATCGACCTTAGTCCATATTCATCGTACGTTGGGCTATATAAAGCCGAATTGGGTGGAAAGGTCATGTATATTGGCAGAGCCGTCGAATATTCGAATGGTGGTATCAGGAAGAGATTATCTGACTATACCAGAGAATCAGACAGTGCCAGAAAACACACATCGGGGAAACTAATGCACGCCAATGCTGCCGAATTGAAGATATCCATACTACTGGTTGGTAAGGATGAGGAAGCGGCTGAAGCGACCAGAAAACTCGAACGCTACTTTATCGGCAAATACTCTCCCGAGTGGAATAAGATGCTAAAGTAGTTCGAGTGTACTCGATAAGTAGATAGCTATGAAAAGCATTGACTTCTTAAGTAGGGCAAGAATATTTTGGAAAAACTGTAAAATGGCGAGGAATTAGTGAGAAATCAAGCTCTGTACCGGCAATGGCAGATGCTGCACTTGATAAATCAGCATCGGCTTAGCGGCATATCCAAAGGTGAATTGGCAACTCACTTTGGTGTATCAAAGAAGACTATTGCCAGGGACATCACAAATCTGTCCTCATGTGGGTTTCCGATCTATGAAGATCAGGATATTGATAGGGCAAATCAGGTTTTCTATTATTTCACAGAGGGTTATCGCCTTCCTGATTACACACTGAATTACGAGGATATCCTTAGCCTCTCACTGGCAAGCAAGCTTTGGGAGGAATCGGGTTTGGTTACTGCCGATAGTATAAAAGGCATCCTGACCAAGATCGAAACTAAGCTGGATAAATCCATTCTGAAGTTCTACCGTGATGTCCAAAAAGCGCTAATCAGTGATGGTACCGGGACTCTATCGGATTCGGATTCTGTTGCTGAGAAACTAAGCCTGGTACTGAAAGCGATACTGAATTATAAGATGATCTCTTTCGATTATTATAGCGTGCAAAACCAAAGGCACAGTCACAAGGAAGTCTCGCCCTTGGCAATAAAGTACTTCAATCATAACTTCTACCTGGCAGGATACTATAAAAAGATAGATCAGGTGATCGTCTTTGCCATCAATCGCATGAATAAGCTTAAGCTGAGCGATAAACCCCAGCACGAGGTGGATTTTGATTCCAGAACCTACTTTGAAAGTGGCTTTGGTATCTATACCGGAGAGGTGTTTCCGGTGAAACTTCAATTCTTTCCACCCACAGCAGATTACATTGCTGAACGAATCTGGCATCCTGAGCAGAAACTTACACTGCTGGAAGATAAATCCATCATCCTGGAAATGCCGGCTAACTCACTAAGTGAAATGAAAAAGTTTGTGCTAAGTTATGGGGCGAAGGTGAAAGTGCTTGAGCCGGAGGAGTTGAGGGAAGAGACAAGCAAAGAGATCATGAGCCTGTACGAGATGTATAATTTAGACAAAAGAAAGGAGTCTTAATGGATGAACATGATTTGACCTCGCCCAAGCAAGAACCGAAGATACAGCTCAATGAAAGATTTGATGCTGCAAAGCGATCCATGTCTGACCAAATACTACCCCAAACACCAAGGTTCTGTATGGAGCATGATGTGATCCTTGATCATGACACCAAATTACGAATAGAGGAAGCCATCAATAAAATCAAATATCATAAAACCATTTACAAAGAATGGGGGTTTGGGGCGGTAGATCCTGATGGTTCTGGGCTTAGCTTAAACCTGTACGGAAGACCGGGAACAGGAAAAACTATGACAGCAGAAGCAATCGCGGGGACTCTGGAACAACCATTCCTCAATATAAGTCTTGCAGATTTGGAGAGCAAGTTCATGGGCGAAACATCAAAGAATATTCAAACAATTTTCAAAACTGCCTGCGATTATCAGGCAGTAATATTCTTTGATGAAGCGGATACTCTTTTGGGAAAGAGGCTTGCGTCGGTTACCCAAGGAATTGATAACGAGGTTAATGCCTGCAGGTCCACCTTGCTCATTGAACTTGAGAAGTTTGAAGGAGTAACAATATTTGCAACGAACTTTGTTGAGAATTATGATAAAGCCTTTCAAAGCAGAATCAGCTACCACATACACATTCCTATGCCTAATGAGGACGCAAGAAAAGCAATTTGGAGAAGATTCCTGATTCCTACAATACCATATCAGGATGATGTAGATTCAATCATAGAACTGGCAGCTAATGAATCCGATGGCTTTAGTGGTAGAGATATCAGAACGGCTATGCGCTTGGCGTTACCGAAGATCTTTTCACACACCACGGACACAGAGCATAAAGGGCTTTCATGGGAACTGATGGAAGTAGCAATAGCTGAAGTAAAGAAGGCTCAAAACGAAGTGGGCCAGTATGTAAATCCAAGAACGAAAACGAGTATTGAAAACGCACGTTCCCTAATGGGAATAAAAGAAGGAGAATGAAATGAGTTGGTTATCTGATGCATGGGATGGTTTTTGCTCAGTAGCAAGTGATGTCTGGGAAGGAGTAAAATCCGTAGCCAGGGACGTGGTTGAGTGGGTTGCTGATAAAGCATCGAAAGTCATTGATACTGTAAAGAAGGTTTGGGATATCACCAAAAAGTACATCAAGCCGGTTTTGATTGTGGCGATGAATTTGATTCCCTTCCCTCCTCTTAAAGCAGCCATAGGTTTTCTGGTAAAAGCAATTACATTTTTAGAGAAAGTGTTAGACCACCCTCTGGCTCAAAAGATTAGAAAGGCAATTCAATGGTGTATTGATACCGCAAAGAAGATTAAGCGCGTGTTCCTGTCCGAAAAGGACAGAAGAGAAGCTCTTGAGCGTAGAAAGTTATTGGATCAGGCCAGCAAGGCCTTGCCAGAGAATAGTGAAGAGAAACAAGCAGTTGCCATTGCGAGGGTTATCAACGATTTTGTGATACTCCAATCCGAGATTGAAGACTATTTGCAGGAAACCACTACACTGGCAGATTTTGACCACTATCTGAGGCTCAAAGCAACCCGCAAGCTATTGGAAATGATAGAATCAAGGCTGAGAGATCAGGGCGTGAAAATGTTTGATGTAACAGATGATGATTTGTTTGTTCTAGAGACAGGATACAAACTGATAGGATTGAATCCGGTGCTTAGCTATGAGGAAACAGTTAGGCTTGATGGGATTGTTTTCCAGCATGTTGGAAAAAATCTCTACTCATATGTGTTTGAGGAATTGCTTTTTGCCTGGCACATGGAGAATGAAGAGCGAGCAAAGTATGTCGAAGAAATGAAGAAGCTGGTAGCAAAAAAGAAGGTTGAATTGCGAAGCGTGGAGGCAAAGATCAAGTATGGTGAAGAAGTAACAGAAAACGTTGATTCTCTGAAGAACAGCTTGGAAGGTCTGGAATCTTTAAAACAGGAAGCTGAATGCGAATACAACGAGTACTGCATGATTTTGAATGCCTCAGAAGGTTACCTACAGATTTTGGAAGATTCAGCCAAAGTGAAGCACGATTCATACATCTTGGATCAAAGTGAGAAAGTGGGCCAGTTAATATTGCAATGTCTTGAGTTTGATAAGCCCTTCTATGCATTAGCTGAAGAAGACAAAAGCCTCATAATCGATTTTGCCAATATCTTTAGAGAAGATCTGATGAAAAGGAACGAACTTGTTCAAATAGGAGTGTCTTAGTAATGAATCTTATGCTTGATTTGTGGAGTGTTGCAAAGCTTTTTTGGCCAGGCGATCTGGTCCAATGGCTTTTTGCATTCGTGATGGTTGGACTTAGTGGATGGTCCATCTGGGCTGTTAAAAAGTATGGCACAGAAAAGGAGTGGGAAAAGAACTGGACAAACAGTGCTGCTAATATTGATGATGATGATATTGATTCAGAGCAAGGTTCTGTGGTGGAATTGTGCAGTGTTGTTGCTACCAAACATGAGAGATTTGCCGAATACTTACCAGGGATGCTACTAACCCTTGGCTTATTAGGAACATTTATTGGGTTAGCCACATCTATCAATGAGGCAGCAAACATCATGAGCAAGGGTTCCGATACGATGGCCGATATTTCTGTAGTTTCCCAACATCTTTCCAGCACATTGTCAGATATGAAGGCTATGATGGATGGTATGGGTACTCAGTTCAAAACATCTATTTGGGGCATTGTCTGTTATCTGTTGATCAAGTTTGTTTATAGCAGAATGGGTTTTGAAAGTAGAAGAATGCGCTGGACCATCATCCGAATGAACAAAGAACAAGATAGAAAAGAATCCAAAGCTCACAAGGTGTTAGCAGAGCACTTCAGCAAAATGGTGGACAATGACAATAGAAACAGTGAGACCATGATTGCAACTCTGGAGCGCTTGCAACAGGCACAAATCGATGCTCTGGTTACACATATGGGTACTCTAAGGAAAGAGATCGGAGAAATTACAGCAAAATCTGATGCTCAATCTGAAAAGCACCATCAGGAGCTGATGAATGGCATGAACTCTTATAGAGATCAAACTACATGCTCGTTGACAGAGGTTCGATCTGAAGTAGAGTGTCTAAACCAAAGCAATGTATCGCAAACTGATATCTTGAACAATCAAATTGGTTTACTAAGAAATGATCTTGGAGAAATTACAGCAAAGTCTGATGCTCAATCTGAAAAGCACCATCAGGAACTTATGGCAAGCCTGAACTCAAACAAGGATCAAATGTCCCACTCCCTTGAAGATGTGCGATCCGAAGTTAAAAATCTCACACAAAGCAATATAACCGGCTTGAATGGCGTCAAAGATATGGTTATGGAGCAAATCAAACTGTTGAACAATAACATCAGCGGATCGTTAACCCAAATCCGAAGTGAGAACAAACAGCAAAGCGCTCACCAAGTTACAGCCATTCAAAGCCTGAGTGAAAGCTTCCAAAGCGGTTTCCTCAGGGTTGAAAACAGCATTAAGGATAGTAAAGAATCAAATAGTGATGCTTTAGGTAAGTTGCAGGCAAAGCTGGAGAATATGCTTGGAACAATCACAACAATAGCGCAAAATACATTAGAGCATGCCAATATCCTTAGCACTGAGATAAAGACCTTTACTCAAAGCACAAAAGACTCCATGAAAGCTATTGATTCTGCTGCCGCCAAATTTGGAAATTCATCAATCGCTCTTGCTGAAAGCGTGGACAAATTGGACAACAAGATAGGTGCAGTGCTGGAGAAAGTGAGTAGCGAGCTAAATGGTTCCATCGAGATGATGAATGCCGGTGTGGAATCTGTGTTATCCAGCACGAAGGCTGCTATTACGGAATCAATCGAAGGACTTCGGGGCATAATGATGCAGGTCTCCAATGATCTACAGGATAAAGTAGATGGTTTTGGAGGCTTGATCAACAACACGAACGAAGGCCTCATCAAAGCCATCGGAGGAATGCAAAACGAGATTGGAGTAGTATTGGCCAGTGTAGATTCGAATCTGAATACTACGGTGAAGAAGATGGATGAAGGATTCAGCCATAATTTGGTGGAGACACAGAAATCTCTGGAAAAAGCTGTGGCTTCCATCGATATATCTGTAAATTTCATGTCATCTCAGATACAAGAGCAGTTAACAAACTTCTCCAATGGCATGTCTCAAGCCACAGATGGAATCACTACCACTATCAATCTAATGCAACAAGGTATTAATGGAGTTTTGTGTGACATGAAATCCGATTTGGAAGGTACTGTGAATCTGATGAACCGAAACATAACACAATCTACAGCATCACTTGACAGTGCAGTAGGCAATATGTCCAGTTCAGTTGCCAGTTTGCAGGATGGCATTACCCATTCGCTGTTGAAATTTGACGATACCATGAAGGGGGTGATTGAGGAGCAAAGAGGTGTTTTCAGTATATTCGAAGCTAGCACCCAAACAACATTGGTAAACATGGAAGAGGTAACCGGAAATATAACTTCCATCGGCAATACGATGGTGTTAGGTCTTCAAGCTGTCTCAAGCAGCAATTTGATGTTGAAAAGCTATCTGCATGATCTTACAGGGATAATTAGCGAGAATAAGAGTATTCTGGATTATCTAAACAACATTATTGAGTCATTGAACAACCATAGCTGCAATCTGGAAATTCTCCTCTCGGATATAAGCATGAACTCTAACGATGATCAAAATCGACTGGATGCCTAATATGCTCAACATACCATACAACGCTCCGAGGTGTGCATGAAAAGCAATACAAATGAATGGATATCCATCTCAGATCTTATGGCTGGGATAGTTTCAGTAATAGTAATGCTTTTGGCTGTGTCCATACTACAGCAGCTCATTAGCTCGCTGATGAACAAAATGAACGAGCAGCAAGATGTGGTTGTGCACCAAAAAATGGTCGATGAGATATTTGGCGAGATCAAAGACGATTTTCAAGGGGCAAGGATTTCAAAATTGGTTAGATTCGATAATGAAAAGGACAAGATCATATTCACTGATGGAATATTCCTGTCGGGTAGTGCCAAAGTAACTACAGAAGTGCAGCAGGCTCTCAATAGCGCTAAGCCCAAAATTATCAGGTATCTTTCGGAGCTTGAAAATTGTCTCATTTATATTGAGGGACACTCCGATAATACTCCTGTAATACATCCTGTCATCAACAAGGAAAAGTACGGAGCAGTATATGATGATAACTACACTCTGTCTGCTGCGAGAGCAAGAGAAGCCAGAAACGTATTATTGGGTGAACTGCCAGAAGAGTTTGCTAATCGAATAATAGTAGCTGGGTATGGCTCTTCACGACCATTGCCAGGAACAACCCCCAGTGATCAAGCCAATCGCAGGATTGAAATCAGATTCGTGTTAGAAGCAAAAGAGAAGGCCGATAATGAATCAACCACAGCTGACAACCGATAACAACCCAGTCTACCTAGCAACTAAGGAGGATCAAGAATGTTGTTCGGTAAGAATCCGATAATCTCCATTTTGTCTAATTATCCGGATGTCATCCTTGCTAAACCCCTTTTAAGTCAAATTTCGAGTAGTTTTTTAAAGGAAAGGGTTAGTCCCGTCAAGGGGTCTATTGTACTATGCGACCTTGTGTTCGGTGAATTTCACAGTGGTGTATATATTGGTGATCATGAAATTGTGAACTTAGAGGGTGATGGCAGCATTGAGATTGTTACACCTGAAGGATTTTTGAACCGCATTGGGGGATTGACCAATGCCAAGGCAATCTATGTGTCTTGCGATGAGGTTGGAGATCCGGTTGGCAAGAAATCAATCGCTACCAGAGCATTAACGAAAGTGGGCAGTTACAGGGATTATCATCTATTGTTTGATAATTGCCATCAATTTAC
>JALNYD010000110.1 GCA_023230025.1 Candidatus Cloacimonadota bacterium
AATCATCATAATCTTCAAAGCTATCCTCAAACAATGCTGGGGCAAGCTGCAGATCAACTGTCACATCAACGGTGGCGGGCTCGGATTCACCTTCGCTATATACACCGGTTACACCATACACATATTGACCATTTGGAAGGTCAAAATCCTGGTAGGTAGTAACTTCGGGGTTGCTGATAATGGCGATCTGAGCACCATCGCGATACACTTTGTAACCAGTGAGGGCACGATTGCGGGAGGGTTCAAAGCGATTAACCGCCAAAGTACCTGTGGGAGTGCTCTTGGGAGTTTCCACGATGGTCTTTGGAGTGATGGCTTTCATGGTGGCACCATCGGCTACAAAGCCCTGGATCGACCAGTTGTAGATAAGATCGGCATTCAACTGACTAAGAGTGGTCCAGCCACCGAAGTTCATCATATTGCCTTTTCCTTCGATCTGTGGGCCTTCATCGCAGCCAGCGGGGTATCCACCCTGAGTGTTCACTCCATAACCAATCCACAATCTATCTGATGGAACTGGAATGGGAGTGCTCAGCACGTGAAGGTTCCAATCGTTCAAAGTTGGGTTTTCGTGTACAGCACTATAAACCAGATTGGCAGGAGCGGTAGCTGTGCCGCCGGTCCATACTTTCACAGTATAAGTACAGGGTTGATATACTGGCACGAACTTGATCTGAGCGATAGAGCCGCCCTGATATGCGGCCAGATCAGTAGCATCATACATATGAGCTACGTCAAAGGTTGCGGCAGCATTGGTTCCAATACTATTGCCCAGGGCATCAACATTGCACCAGGTGATCCATTCGCCGGTAAGCGGAGGAACGGGGCTGGTCCAGTTCAAGGTAACATCATTTCCTTCCACAGTTGCAGCAAGATCAAGCGGAGCAATGAGATCACTGATGGTAACGCTCACTGGGCCGATAGCTTCAGATTCACCGCTATCATAAGCTGCGGTAAGAGTATAGTTATAAGTACCCAATTCCAGGTCAGCATCAATGTAGCTGAGGGTTTCGGGATTGCTGATGGTATTGATCAGGGTTCCGTCGCGATAGATCTTGTATCCGGTTTGATCGCGGTTCACGTTGCGATTTGTGCCACTCTTGGCCAGAGTTCCTTCCGGACGTGTATTAGCCAGGGCAGGAGTGCCCTTGCTGGCAAAGGTGAGAGCTCGGTATTCGTGATCCACATAGCCCTGAATAGACCAGTTATATGTAAGGGTAGGAGCTACTCCGGTGAGGGTGTCCCAACCGTCAAAGTTCATCATATTCCCTTTACCTTCGATCTGTGGGCCATCATCGCAACCGGCAGGATGACCAGCCTGAGTGTTCACACCATAGCCGATCCAAAGTTCGCCTGTGGCAGGAATGGCTACAGGGGTGCTGAGTTCGATGGTATTCCATTCTCCGATTACAGGACTGGGAATAGCCTGAGAATGCACCATGGTGCTGGGCTGAGCAGCAGAAGTTCCGGTCCATATCTTCAGAGTATAAACGCAGTTTACTTCATTTGGTACGATCTGCACATGGGTGAGAGTAGAGCCCTGGAAAGGTAACAGGTCTGTAGCGTCAAAGCGGTGAGCTACATCAAACTGCGCTGCGCCATTGGTGCCGATGCCATTACCCATATCGGAGGGATCGCACCAGGTGATCCATTCGCCGGTGGGCGGAGGTTCGGGAGCATTCCAACTGAGGTGAACATCGTTACCCTGTACTGCTGCCTGCAGGTTTGAAGGCGGATACATTTCCTCGGCAGGAGGAAGGGCAGTGCCGCTGAGGGCAACGTTGTGAGCAACGCGGTTGATATTGTCATTGATGGTGATAGTAGCATTGTGATCGCCAGTAGCAGTGGGAGCATATACGGCATCAAAGCTGATGCTGGCACCGGCTGCCAGGGTGGCAGGAAGTGTAGGCAGAGCAGCCAGGCTCATCATTTCGCTTCCGGAAATAGCGATGCTCTGGATGCCCAGAGAACCACTGCCGGCATTGCTGATGGTGAAGGTTTGGCTGGCGCTGTTATTGATCACGATATCGCCAAAATCATACGAAGCAGGATCAATGGCAAAGATCGGAGTTTCGGTAACAGCGTCGATGCTGACGTTATCCACCATGAAGTCATTATCTCCATTGCCGCTCACGGTTGATTCACCGTAGAATGCAAGATACTTCACGCCAGTGAGACCGGTCAGGGAAATGCTATAGTTTTCTCCAGCGGCGGGAATGTTGTTCAATACATATTCACTGCCGGTATTGTTCCATTCACGCAGGATGGTGGGATTGCTCATATCCTGGTTGTCGCTTACGATCACGAGGAAGCGATCATCTTCCTGAGTGGTGGTGGGAGTGGTGTTTTGGTTCCAGGTCATCATGGCAGCATCAAAGCTAAGCTCCAGGTTGCCGCTCATGTTGATGGGAGGAGTCACCAGCCAACCATAGCGGGTGGTACCATAGATATTGATCTTGGCAGCTTTATTGGCGGCGGCGCTATCGTTCAGCCAGTCATCCTGCACCCATTGAGTGCCAACTCCGGTGGGAGTGGGATAGAGGCCAATCAGCTGAGTCCAGTTTAGCACCGGCCATTCATCAGTGGTAGTACCAAAATCAACATTCCAGGGGAAGGTGGAGACGATGGGATCAAAGCAGGAAGCGCTCAGATCCACTGTGATCACCTGAGTTCCAGCGGTAA
The DNA here is from genome assembly GCA_023230025.1 of Candidatus Cloacimonadota bacterium. Classification (GTDB taxonomy): domain Bacteria; phylum Cloacimonadota; class Cloacimonadia; order Cloacimonadales; family Cloacimonadaceae; genus UBA5456. Next base: position 2,683 of record JALNYD010000110.1, read on the forward strand.
CAACGGCTGTACCAGTATGATCACCAACTACAGTAGGCATATATTGCACATTGAAGCTGGTAGTTTCCCCGGTTGCAAGCTGCACTGGGCTGAATGCTTCTTCCAGGCTGAAATATTCACCAGCCAGCACTACGGATTCCACGTTCAGGATTCCTGATCCGGAATTGGAGATCACAAAGCTGTGACTGGCTGTGCCATTGATAATGGTGGGGCCAAAGTCCCATTCCACAGGGTTGACCGCCAGCAACGGGCTGCTGGGGATTTCGCGGATGGTCACGTTGTCCACGTGGAGGTCATTGTCTCCACCGCTAACAGTTGATTCACCGTAGAAAGCGAAATATTTGGTGCCGGTGATGTCGCTTAAGTTTATGCTTACTTCAATCCCGGTATTGGGAATGGCGTTGTAAACATATTCGCTGCCGGAGTTGTTCCATTCGCGTAGAATCACAGGGTTTGCCATCGTGGGAGTATCACTCATCAGAACGATGAACTTGTCATCCATTTGATCTTCTGGATCTTCGATGGGATCGCTGTTGTAATAATCTGTAAGTCCCAGATTGAACTTCATTTCATAACCAGTCGCAGGGATGGCGATGGGAGGAGTGATCAGCCAACTGTAACGGGAAGTACCATAGATATTGATCTTGGCGTCGTTGTTACCAGTGGCGCCATTGAGCCAGTTTCCTCTACCCCATAAGGAGCTGGTGCCGGAGGCATTGGGATATTGCCCACCCATTCTGTTCCAATTCAGAGGAGGGAAGGGTTCAGTGGTTTCCGTACCAAAATCCACAGTCCAGGGGAAAGCAGAGATGGTAGGATTGCTCATGGTAGTGAAACTGAAGATGCTGCTGTCAGCACTTTCACCCAATGCATTGACCGCAGTCACTTTCCAATAATATGTGGTATCATAATTCAGAGCTGTGGTAAGGGCATAGCTGGTGTCAGTGGTGTTTGCCAGCAGAGTTGTGGGATTGGCAGTGGTATCAAGATACACGTTGAAGCTGGTGGGCACACCACCGGTGGTGGCAGGATCCCATTCCAGCACGGGATATGTGCTTTGATTCACAGCCAGATCATCCGGGCTATCCAATTCTGGAGCATTGGGAGCCAAAGGCAGAATCTGAGGACCAATCACAGAATCAAGATAGAAGCTGGCACTCTGCTGTCCAGTACGGAAGCCGATGTAGTTATTGCCAGCCGCTGCACTGAGATCAACTACATAATTTTGCCAGGCATTTGCCGTTGTAGCTGTCAAAGATTGCAGGACAGTCCAGTTTTCCCGGTCTGGGGAATACACAAGTTCCAGCGCACCGGTCAGAGTAGAAATGCGCAGGTCAAAAGTAAGATTGTTGCCTGCGGCAATGGTGAGCATCGGAGTGGAAAGAGTGAATTGACTGGAAGAACTGCCATACTTGTAAGCTGAAGCAGTGCCATCGGTAGCCATTGATGTGCTTTGGGTCCAGTTTGCAGTGCCCTGAGAAGCCCATCCTGATGGAGGAACGGCAATCTCGAAACTTTCTGCTAATTGACCTTCAGCGGGAGTTGAGAAGCTCCACACCGGGCAGTTTGCAGCGGGACCATTGGCGTTCTGCGGAATCACCTGCCAGTAATAGGTGGTACCGGGCAGAAGATCGGTAAGTGAATAGGAAGTATTTACCTGATTCACCAGGAATTCAGGAGTGGTTGTAGTGCCCAAATACAGGTTGTATGAGGTAGGCATTCCGTCGCCCGCACTCCAGGACAGAGTGGTATTTTGGAAGGCAAAACCTGCATCAGCCGGAGCTACGAGGTTTGCAGGCCCGGGAGGGTTCACACTGGGTGTTACGATCTGAATATTGGGACGATTCGCGGTTAATGTACCGGTCAAAGCGCCCGGGAAGCTATTATCCGTATATTTATACACAGCCTGCATATCGGTGGTTGCCGTATAATTGAAATTGGGATAGCCCGATACATAGGTTCCATCCCAGTTTTCCCAAACGATTTCGATGTTATCTGTTCCATTCCACATAAAAGGTGTGATGAACATAAGGTAATGCCAACCCGTGCCATTCCAGGTGTAGCCGGCATTGTAAACTTGTTGAAATGCTGTGTTGTCCGGAAGAGTGTTATCTTCCGCGGCATATAATCCTGCTGTGGTGTGGCGGATGTACACGCGTTGATCAATTGTAGCATAGTTTGAGGGGGTATTGCCGACCTGGAAGCCCAGACCGTCAATCTGACCGGCTGTAAGCCCGGCAGAACCAAGCTCAGAGGCGGTATAGATTACTTTGCTCCAGCTATAATCATACAGTCCATAGATTGGAATGTAGTTTTGAGTGGAAGCACCGTCTCCAATCGTGTAAACTTCTGCTGTCATAATGCCAATCAGCATCAGCAACAGAATGAGGAGGGTTGTTCTCTTCATTTGTTTCTCCATGTTTTTGTTTATGGGTTTATTATTTTGATACACTTAGACTTAACACGAGGTTATATCGATAAAGATAAAAAGGGAATCTACATAAACAGCACATAGTACCACTTTTGTGGTACTCAAATTTCTGTAAAGAAAAAAACAGTCTCCAAGTCCTGAAAGCGAAAGCAGATGGATTCTTCATCCACATTACTTGAGCTGTTCAGGCCATGATGGAGCGGATTTGACCCCTTTTGTTCTTGCCATTACCGGATTGGAGAGTAGCTTATTGATTAAAACACATTGGATGATAGCTTTATCTGTGCCTTCATAGGAGTGCAGCAATGATTCGCATCTTCATCATCTTGATTCTGGCAAGCTTGTTATGGAGTTGCCAGAAGGAGTTCAAAACGGTTGCCAAAGTAGATTTGCAGAAGTTCATGGGCGATTGGTACGTAATCGGCATCCTGCCCAATCCGATCGAGAAAACCGCTGCCAATGGGATCGAGACTTATGTGTTGAATCCTGATAGCAGCATCGGGATTACCTATACCTATCGCAAGGGAGGCCCACAAGGCAAGGTGAAGACCATGCATCCCAGGGGCAGAATCCATAATCACCAAACTAATGCTGAATGGCGGGTGCAATTGCTAAAGCCCTTCTGGTTTGTTTATCTGGTTGTAGATCTGGCAGATGACTACCGCTATACTGTGATCAGTGTGCCCAACAAAAAGTTTGTATGGATCATGAGCCGCAGCCCGAAGCTTTCCGATGAGGATTACGCTGGCATCATCCAAAGGCTGGATGCTGATGGCTATAACACCAGTGAAATAATCAAAATGCCCCAGGTTTGGTAGATAAGAGTGAAGATACAATACTTGAATGGATCGCGTCTGTTGCGAGGTCTGCAGATAGGCGGCATGGCGATTATCCGGAACCAGAAACACTTGAACGAGATCAATGTATTTCCTGTGGCTGATGCCGATACGGGATTCAACCTGGCTATGACGATGCAGGCTATTATGCAGCGCAGCAAGATTGGCCATACTTTGAAGGAAACCCTGGATTCGGTTGCTGATTCAGCCTTGACAGGAGCCAGAGGCAATTCTGGCATCATTTTTGCTCAATATCTGCATGGCCTCAGCCGCGAACTTCCGGAAATAGGCGTCCTGACTGCAACACACTTTGCCCAAAGTGCCCAGCGGGCAGTAAAGCACCTCTATGATTCCCTGATCAATCCCGTCGAGGGCACAATCCTTACTGTGATCCGCGAATGGGCGGATCATCTGGTGGAGCAGAGCCAGAAAACGTCCGACTTCCTGCATCTTCTTACCAGCTCCCTGGCAGCCGCCAGAAAGTCCCTGCACGAGACCACCACAAAGCTGAAAGTCCTCACAGAACTGGGTGTGGTGGATGCAGGTGCCCGCGGATTTGTCTATTTCCTGGAAGGAGTGGTGGACTTCATCAATCACGGCTCGCTACGGGAACTCAAACTGCAAGCTCCGGATGTCGTTGATCAATCTCAGATCGAAATCCATACTGATGCTCCGAACAAGTATCGCTTCTGTACTGAAGCAATCCTGAGCGATGTCTGCACCAGCATGGAAACCTTGAAACGGAGTTTAAGCAGCTATGGAGATTCCCTGATCCTGGCCGGAAGCGTGGAGAAATTGCATTTGCATATTCATACCAACAACCCGGATGCTCTCTTTGAGGAGCTGTTCAGCTTGGGGCAGGTCAGCGCTGCGAAAGTGGACGATATGCTCAGGCAATATCAAATTGCCAACCAGAGAAAATATCCCATCGGATTGATCACAGATACAGCCTGCGATTTACCCCAAAGCATCCTTGATGAGCATCAGATCGTGCAAATCCCTTTTGGGCTTAGCTTTGGCAAAAGATTCTACCTGGATAAACAGACCATCCTACCCGAGCGATTCTACAATATGCTAAAGACCTGCAAAGATCATCCGGTAAGCTCTCAACCCTCGCCAGCTTCGGTTGAAAGCATCATGACTTTCGCGTTGGCAAATTACAAACAGATCCTCAACGTCCATATCTCGGATAAACTGAGTGGGGTGCTGAACACAGTCTCAACCTTTGCTGCAAAGCAGGATCCAGGCAGAGCCGGAGTGATCAATAGCCGCCACTTATCTGTTTCAGAAGGGCTCCTCGTGCTCAGGATTGCCCGGGCCATCGAATCTGGCTGTTCTTTTGATGCGATTCTGCATGATGCCGATACCTGGATTGCCAATACCAAAATCTATACCGATGTCAATACCCTGCGCTATATGGTGCGTGGAGGAAGGGTAAAGCCTCTGACGGGGCTAATCGCTGCCCTGCTGAATCTAAAACCCATTGTGTCGCTGGATAGCGAAGGCAAAGCGATTGCCTGGGGCAAGAGCTTTAGCAGAAGCCGTAATATGAGCAAGATTGCTCGGATAATCAAGCAAGAAATTGCTACCAAACGGGTTTGGGAATATGCCATCGTGCATGCCGATGCCAGGGAAAGGGCAATCACGTATAGCAACTTGCTAAGCGAGATCATTGGCAAAGAGCCTGCATATATCATGCCTCTTGCTCCCGTGGTGGGAGTTCACAACGGCAATGGGGCTGTAGGGATTGGAGTGTCTTATGATTGAGCTTGAAATCATTCTGCAGATCGTGCTGGCAGTATTCGTCTATATGAATCTGCTCTTCGCAATGGCAATAATCCTGAAAAAGAATGATATCGTTGATGTGGCCTGGGGCGGGGGATTCATCCTCTGCGCTGTCCTGCTCTTGATTTTAGCGCCACACTATCACTGGCGAAGAATGCTGGTGAGCGGCATGGTCATCCTCTGGGGATTGCGTCTGGCAACCTATATCTTCATCCGAAACCGAGGTAAGAAAGAGGACTTTCGCTATGCCAAATGGCGTAAGGATTGGGGTAAAAGCTGGATACTCCGAAGCTATTTGCAGGTCTTTATCCTGCAAGGTTTCTTTATGCTGAGCATCGCATATCCTCTCTTTTTGTATGGCAGCAACCAGGTCAAAGCCTTGAACTGCCTGGATCTGATTGGGATGCTCGCCTGGTTGTTGGGCTTTTTCTTTGAAGCAGTGGGAGACCATCAGCTTAGCAGATTCAAGCAAGACCCTGCCAACAAAGGACAGATCATGGATCAAGGTCTGTGGCGCTATACGCGGCATCCCAATTACTTTGGTGAAGCATTGATGTGGTGGGGAATCTTTGTCCTTACTTTGAATACTTCCCTGGGCTGGGCTGCGATTTTCAGCCCAGTGATCATAACCACTTTGTTGCTAAGGGTTTCTGGAGTTCCGCTTCTGGAAAAGAAGTATGCAGACAATCCTCAATACCGGGATTATGTGCGCAGAACGAGTTCCTTCCTGCCCTGGTTTCCCAAAAAACAGATTTGATCTGGATGTAAATGGAGATTCTGATAGGAGTTCTTATCGACTGCTTTGGAGTTGAAGTAGGCTTGATAAACTGTGCATTCACAGCTAATTGTGAAGCCGGCTTTGACTTCAAAAAGCGGGTCGGAGCCATTA
>JALNYD010000126.1 GCA_023230025.1 Candidatus Cloacimonadota bacterium
GCTGCTTTATTGAATTCTTCATCATAACGGGAATCTGGATTATGAGTCTTGCCTGAATCTTCATAATCTCCATCATCTTGCTTGGGTTTGTCATCGGAGTTCAAGGCGTTACCAATTGCATCCTCGATGCTTTCTTCAGAATCATCGTCGTCAACATCGTCACCATCCTCATCGGGATCATCCGCATCTGGTTCCGAATGCCTTTTTCGACTCTTCCCTCCTTTATGTGATCCGGAGCCATAGCCACCTGATCTGCCCTTGCCATCCGGGCGCTTGCCTTCTTCATCGGGATCGATACCACCATCTGGATTCAGGTCTTCCCCTGATTCATCGATATCAGGATCATCATCAAGAGCATCACCCTTGGTATCTTCTGAGGAATTCTCATCTGTGCTATCGCTGGAATCTTGATCTTCGCTAAGCAGTTGCGATATTTCATCAGTAATCTGCCAGTTTTTTTGTTTTAACTCTGCTTGAAGATCTGCTTCGTCTGAACCAAGAACACCCTTGATCCAAGATTCCAAGTCTTCATCATGCTCATTAACAGATAACGCTCTGCAAATCTCTGCAGCTATGGCTGGTTTACAGGCAGTGGCAACATAGTATGCTTTTCCGTTTGATAAATCCATAAAAGCATCGCTGGAGGCCTCAACCACTCTTCCGTCAAGTTCATAGCTTATGATCAGTTTATCAGACCTATACTCGGTCGTTCTTACGAATTCGTTTACTATCCCTTTATCCACCAATAATTGAAAGCGCTCTGGATGCTTCTCTCTCAACCACACAAGGATAAGTGTTTTTGCCGATCTAGTCAGATACTTTGCAGGATTTACAATAACACTATATTCTACGTCTTTCAAACTGATTGATACAGAATCTTTTAATGATCGTACTTTAAAAGCTGAGTGCAACGACTGCCAATGCGAATAACTGCCCTTATTGGGATACCAGAGATAATCAACCTGTTCATCCTTGAACATATCTTTGAGATTTCCATCATCGGGAATGTATATGCTTGTTGATCTGACAAAACGTTTTCTGATTGACCACAGCTTTGCTTCTTTCAGGAAACTCTGCCACCAATCGCTATGTCCTGAACTTGTGGAGTCAAATAGAGGCCTTAGTGTATCGTACAGCATGGTAAGCTTGGACTCAATAAATTCTGTCTCTAGATCATCATTGAATTGAATATCCTGCCATAGAGCACAAAAATGTTCGTCTCCCACGTCCAGAGCCACACCTAGCTTATCAACGAAGAAATCACGAAGCTTGGGATATAGCTTTGATAGATAATAAAACTGGTCAGCAAACAGGATACTGCGATCGTTCCATATACATAAGCCTGCTGTTACCCATTTAACTCCACCAATTTCTTCAACAGCGATGCAATTTGCTGATAACAGCTGATCCTTGGCATCATTATCAATCTCAAGAATGGACAATGCCTTATAGACACGACTAGCTAAATCTATACTTCCCTGTCCACTACGTGATAGATCCAAAAGATAGGAAAAAATCTCCTTACTCGTCAACTCATCTCTAATTCCTAAGAATTCAAACACATAAGGGTTTATCTCTTTTTCTAAATATGGAACCGCATCACCTAAGACATCATAAACTCCGGGTTTTCTCACAAAGACATGTGAGGGGCGCTGCAGTCCTTTTGTGGTCGGTAGCCACGCCTCCTTGCGTAAAAAGGTAACCATACCGGATTCCGCTGATCTTGTGTATTGGCTATAGTTGTACCATCCGATCTCATTTAACAACTCTGAATGAATGGATGGTTTATTTGCTGTTCCGTATCTTCCGTTTAACCAGTTTAAAAGGGCCAAGGCTGTTTCTTTTGATATGTTACCAGTCAAACTTGAGGGTTTGATAACCTTCGAGACGTAAATCTCATACAGCCTGCTTGTTGCTGATCCTCTCTGAGCTTCATCTAATAATCGTTTCTCTTCTTCAGAGTACTCTTCGCTTTCAATCCACCCATTCCAGCCATTTCGCATGGGATCGAGAATTTTTCTTTTTAAGGGGGGATACTTTGTTGCCTTAGTTATCTTGATAATATTTGGTGCCTTCCCATCGTCTCGAAGATACAAGTCAGAAAGAACTTGTAAATGCTGAGAATCAGCTTCAGTTATGAAAATGGCTTTCCAACCTGTTTCAGGATCAAGACCGGCAGGAGTAACCAATGTTGAACGAGTTTTTTGACTATCGAGATCAATACACGCTTCCCAAACGGGGGCATCAGATTTGTGAAGTTTACGGGGATCGAAGAGTTTATTACCTATCGAGATCATTATCCGCTCCCCTGTACTTAAGAGAACAGGAAAGTTTGTCATTTCAATGTTTTTAGCCACATGATCGATTATGTAGTTTGAAACTTCAACAAATTGCTCATCATCCAGATCCTTATGATTGGCCTTAAACCATTCAGATACAGCGACAGCATACTCCTCTATACTAAATGGAGAAACACATAGGGTTTCTGTCATCCATTCTTGAATGTCTTTCTTTTCTAGCAACAAATCATAGAACCGATTATCCAGGAAACGAATTGGTGCTTTGATACAATCAGGTTTCTCACTCAAAACGTCTCTATCACTTTTTGTCGCTTCAAAATAGATGGGTTGATCAGCATAGCAAGAATACTTGATTTTTTTCTTTTCCTTAATCGGAACGATTTTGTATTGCCTTAAGTCAATTTCTTCATACTGTTTTTTCCGGGAAGCCAAGAATTGATATAGGGTAATCAAGCCTTCAAATCCAATGGAACTAATCCATTCAATATCTCCAATATAAGTTATTATGTCATTGCTGGATATGGGGCTTATCCCTATCGCTTGTAATACTTCACTACGGACAGTATTTTGAAGCCCTTCAGCAATTAGCCTATCTTTCAGAGCATCGGGCAGCTTCTGACCGGTAGTGATTTTTCTGAAGTCTCTCGATGATTTTGACTCTTTTGGGAAAGCTAACTTTCCTCTTGGTTCAGTAGGTACGATAGCTTGCCTTGAGAGCATTTCAGTTATCTGTTTCGCTACAGGCTCTAAGAAACTGGTTTTTATGTTTGCCTCTATGGGGATGTGGCGAAAAAGCTCGTAACGATGTTTTGATCTCTTTGATAGCGTAACAAAAGCCTCAACAAACAAGTCCGGAATCTGATTCAGAAGCCACGTATTCCATGGCTCATCTTCTTTGATTGAATCCCTTGAGCTAGGAACCAAAAAATCTGCATTAAGGATAAAGGGGAGACCAGTGTTTTCTATCACTGGCAGGTAAGCATATACGGCACCTTCGCTATTAGTGGACCCTATTGGAAAAGAGATCGAGATATCTCTATCCATTACACCTTCTCTGCCTTCAGCCTGCAATTCTACGGGTCTAATGTAGTTCTTTGTGTACAATAAATACTCTTTGCTACTTGTCGTACTCTCCCCATTCTGTATAGTTACGATGTTTAGTCTGACGGTGTGATCTTTATCAACTGTTTTAGTAATAGTTGTCTCGTATTCATCCTCAACCAGGAATTTGAGCTGATGAATCTTGTTAAGGAAGAGAATGGTCTCAGGTGTGAACTGACAGATCATTTCCCTGATTCTATCAAACCCATAATCCTTGCAATCCAATGGAAGAACAATACTTGTAATGGACGAATTGATCACACCGGGCACATTGTCTAACCACACAGGGACTACGTAACCAAGATCAATATCTCCAAGCTTCTTTGGCAACCTGATGCAATAACCTCCCGAGAAAATGTGGGGAGTTGAAGTAATCTTAAAAACCGATTTGAAGCCTATACCTTTTTCACCAATATATCCGCTCGCTTTTTCTTTTGTTGATTCTCCAACAGCACATATGGCTTCTATGTTATTGTGTCCGAAACCTACTTCATTATTCTGTATCAACAATGCTCCAACAGAATTTTCTGTATTTGTTGGATCAGATTTGAGAAGAGAAAAGCTTAAGTGTGGGTCTGCATCATATTCATTGTCTTCTGCGTTTTGGATCAACTCAAGAACAAAATGAGTCGCCTTGTTATTAAGGTCTTCAGCGAGTCCTTTAATTGCATTATGCATGATCTTGGTTACACGGCTAGCCTTGAATTCCTCTTGATTATTTAATCCAAATTCTTTTCTTATTCTCTTAATATGTTCATACTGCTTGTTCACCTACAATACCTCCTTTGTGATTCTGATGATGCCATACATTACAGGATTGGCTACAATATCGGCCTTCTCAACGGCAATGTCCAAGGCTTGAATATTCGTGGCGTATGCGGCTTCTTGTGATGCTAATTGAGATCGGTACATACGCAGTATCTTCTCATCAGATACTTGCTCCATTCTATCTGAAATTGATGCTACTACTGCTTGATGACTGGTTCTAAGGCTTTGTTTTTTATACTCGGCAAGCTCTTTGGTTCGATCAATGTGCTTGTGCTTTTCTTCTTTCCAAAGCTCATAATGTCGGGATTCAAGATGATCCCAATGGTTTAGCTTTGGTTCCGATTTATTCTGGCTGTCAGATGCTCTTTCAATCAGATTAATCAGTTGTGGTCCCACTCTCGGATCTGAGCAAATTGGCTTTATAGAAAGGTCGTTTCTGATACCCCGTGTTTCCCATTTGTAAATCACAAAGTCATAATCTCCGGTAGGGATATCAGAGTCAGTGATTTGCAGTTCCGTATAGGGAAACTCAAAGCTATCAATATGATGAGCTGCTTGCTTCACGAGGGGATGCATAGCGTTGACAAGAACTACCTTAGTGTCTTCACTTGCATATTCGGTATTGAATGTAATGCTCAGATGAGGATTAGTCTCCTTGAGCCATTTTTCCCAAGTTCTTCCCGTTGCATTTAGATTCAGTTTTAGTGACTTGTAGTCACTTAGGATTTGGCTCCTGGCTTCCTGAGACAAGCGCAGAGTCCTTGGGTCTTTATCCCCAAGGATGTATTTCTGTTGAGTGCCAAGTCTTTGATTTAAGTATGACTCAATCAGATGCTCCAACATCCTGGGGGAAAGCCAATAGCTACTTGCTGACATAATCTCTTGTTCAGTTTGTTTCGTGGGAACCTCGATACCGAACAGCTCATATTGTTGCTGTTCTAGTTTCTCTTCTTCCTGCATCTTACGAAGTTTGTTGTCTGCAAGCTGCTGAAGTTTGATCTTCCTTTCTTCATCGGTGAGTTTGAGGTTTTCTGCAATACTCTTGATCGAAACAGCCAGCTCTCCCAAGATTTCTTCTGAATCCCCAATTGAATGCTCAAATATGCCTATCCGAAGCAAACAACGATTGTAGATATCATCATCTATAGTCCCCTCAGTGACCATGTTGTAAATCAGTACCTTTTCGCTCATTTGACCTTTACGATCAATGCGGCCGATTCTCTGTTCGATCCGCATCGGATTCCATGGAAGATCGTAATTGACCATTGTATCACAGAACTGGTAGTCGAGACCTTCACATCCCACTTCAGAGAACAACATCACATCCAGGCTGTCCAGTTCTTCTTTGGGTAATTGGAATCTTCTGCGCAGTTCAAGACGATCTTCATCATCAACCCCACCATGAATGAAACCTACCCGAATTCCGGCACTTTGCATATATTTATTAAGGTACCTTAGAGTATGAATGAAACTGCTGAAAACCATAACCTTATTATTGGGTAGGGATTGCTTCTCCTTCAGCACGCCCACCAAAGCATCTAGCTTAGGATCATTACCGGATACTTGCGAAGCCAAATCTAACAACGCGTTAACATCTGCTTTTATACTCTGGATTGCGTCAACATCCGGCATGAAGTCGAATAGATCATCCCACAATGCTTCATCCAATCTACGATTCAGGATATCCTTCAACAATGGCAAAAGACCAAAAATGCAACTTGCCGCCTGTCTCCGAAGGGTAGACATTAGGAAATTGATGGATACATTACCACTCGTTTGTTCCAGTATTCTCCTCTGAATACTCAGCATTTCATCGTGAATCAAGGCCTGTTCTGGAGTAAAACTGACCATTACAGTATTTGGCTTTCGGATAACCAGGTTACCAATATCTCTTCTTCTGGTTCTGTTGATAACACCCGATAAAGTATGCAAATCCTCTACTTGAGATATCAGCCTAACCCTTTGTTCATTGGTCATCGGATCTTCATTCAATCCCTCAAGTACAGCCTTGTACATGGGATTATTATGGGCAATCAAACGCCCCCACTCAGTCGTCATTATCTGAACTAAGGCCTCTGTTGCTTGTTCCTGCCAACCAGGCTTGTTTTGCCTTATGCATTTCACGGCTTTTGTGATGAACTGATTGGGCTCCATCATCGTTCTGTAGCTATTACGATCAATAATCAGATCAGGACGGAGGGTGTTTAACAAAACAAAGAGATCTTCACTCTTTGTCTGCACTGGTGTGGCAGTAAGAAAAACCACAGCATCAGCATTGTTACACAGGTAACTTACTATCTGATTAGCAAATGTATTAGTGTTCCTGATATGGTGCGCTTCATCGACAATGATCAGATCAAAGTGTGGAGGAGGGTCTAAATCTAACAGACCAAGTCTCTTTTTGCCTCGCTTGTTTTCTCCGTGAAGCAGGGTTTCATCAAACAATGAATATGGGATGATTGATCTTCTGTAATCTTGAGGCCAGTCTCCATCTAGATCACATTCATTAATGCAGAGCCTCAGCTGTTTTCCGTCTAACTGCCGAAATGACTCATCGAATCTTTTCATCTCTGTAAGCCACTTCTTCTCTGCCACCAGAGGCCTGGGACAGATAATCAATACCGATTGAAGCTCTCTTCTCGCCTGTAGTTCTTTGAGGATCAAGCCAGCTTCTATGGTTTTTCCTACGCCAACACTGTCAGCAATCAAGAGCCTGGGTCGATCCGACCTGATGAACTTCAATACAGGCCTGAATTGGTATGGTATGAAATCGATCCTGGCTGAGTTCAGTGAGTAAAGGGTTGTGAGGTTGGGTTGTCTGATTTGTAGTGAAGATATTGCTGCGTTAAACTCATCCAGATTCATGTAGTGTAATACTCGTTGAGGAACTGCTTCTAACTGCGATTCATAAAAGCTTTGAGGTCCACCGTCTCCGAATACATCGATCCTATTCTCTGGCTCACTGCTGAGAATACTCACAACAGCATAATGCTTATCCATGGAGGATTTCAATCGCACAATCTGGCCTGGTTGAAACCCCACTGCCGGTTCTTGCTTAGTAGGTTGAACACGCTCTTGTGTGCTTACTTTGAAAACTTCTTGCTTCTGTTGCTGGATGTTATCGATGAGTTTACTATCTGCATCGATCATCGTGAGGAATCTTTGTGCAGTATCAAGGTCCCGATATAGATCATCATCGCTGATTGGATTGCTATTTCTATGCGCCCAGCGATTTCGGATTGAAATCATCTCCTTTAGATAATGCCTCTGTTCAGGTTCATACCCCATATGCGCAGATATGCGAAACCAGTTCTGATCAAATATCCGAAGTAGAGCAGCAAGGTCGAGGTTATCAAGGGTTGTATCCTTTGATTTGAGCAAGTTATCTTTCTGCCTGGGATTCAATACA
>JALNYD010000111.1 GCA_023230025.1 Candidatus Cloacimonadota bacterium
GTAACCCGAATCGTGGCCAGCTCAATAGCTTCCTCAGTCAAACTAAGATTGAGCTGCAGATCTTCATCATTTGCGCTGATAGTAAACTTATGCTGGAGAGCTTGATATGATATCAAACTCAATTCCAGGGTGTACTCACCTGGATCATTGAGATTGATCACAAAGTAGCCCTTTTTATTTGTTTGCATCCCTGCTTGAGTTTCGGCAACTCTCACATTCACATATTGCAGAGGCTCTCCACTCCCGCTACGACTGATAAAGCCACTTACCGTAGCAGCAAACATGGGTAGAAATAACAACCAGATCCCGCAAAACAAAACGAGCTTCAGTCTAGGCATTTGATCTCCTTGCATACTTCGCATTTACCTGATTTGTGCCATCGGATGCTGGATCAGTCCCTCATTCTTGCTGGCACAGGCAGAATTTTGTGCATGATCCCGAAACCTAGGATATTTGTCAATTGAATTAGCAACACTCGCATACAACTAATCGTTAATCGGCTATAAAGCCCTGACCTCATCAAGGGTATTGGAGTTTTCATGAAAGCCATAGGATTCGACACGTCTCGTGTCGAAACGGAACGAAGTTCCGTAAAAGTAAGCGATTGCGTCGTTTGTGCAGGCGAGACGTCTGCAATCCTATGGAGACGCCGGGATAGGATTCGACACGTCTCGTGTCGACGGAACGATTTCCGTAACAGTAAGCGACTGCGTCGCTTGTGCAGACGAGACGTCTGATCCACCCCACGAAAATGCTGCACATTTCCGCGGGGACCCCAGCAATCCTATCCCTCCACTTTCATAGTCTGTGGCGAAAGCTGGCCTTCCCTTAAGTTCTGCTCAGGCATTAGCTATCCAGCAGTTTATCTCGAAAATTTGAAAATCTGCGTAAATCCGTTCGATCAGCGTTATCTGCGTGCCATAAAGTAATTGAGATTGCGCCCAACACCGACAGTAGTACAGCGATATGGCTTAAGCCGCAGACCTTCATGTCTGCCTAACTGAGCTTTGATGCGGTTTATCAACGCTTCGGTCATGCTATCTCCTTGTTCCAGAAGTGATCATTGATCCAGAGCCAGGAAAGCACTACCCTGTATGCTAACAAATTAGGATGAGCAAGGATGAGACGGAATTTGCGATTGACAGATTTGTCTATTTTGCCAAATAGGAAATTATAGGAGCTTAGATCATGATAAACGATACCAAATATGTGTACATGACTCAGGTTATGAAAGCGATGGCACACCCTACACGTTTGTTCATCGTTGATTTACTTAATGAGAGAGAGCACTGTGTCTGCGAGCTGCAGGAACAGATTGGTTCTGACATGTCCACCATATCGCGGCACCTGGCGGTGTTGCGCAATGCCGGGATAATCGACAGCCGCAAGGAAAACAACCAGGTCTTTTACCGCCTGCTCTGCCCGTGCGTGCTGGAATTCTACCACTGCGTGGCGGATATGAACCATAAGAGGAGTTGACCAAGTGAGCGAAAAACTGAAAGAACTGAAGATACTAGGGATAATGCTGGCAGTGTTTCTGGCAGCATATTTCATCCCTTTCACAGCAACCCGTTTTCTAAACGGGTTGGGTGAAGCCTTTTTCATGCTTCAGGAATACGCGAGGCTGCACGTGCTATTATGCCTGGTTCCTGCCCTGTTCATCGCTGGGGCGGTGAGTGTGTTCATCAGCAAGGACAGTGTGATGCGTTTTTTGGGGGGCAAAGCCAAACAATGGCTTGCTTACAGCGTGGCAGCGGTTTCGGGGGCTATCCTGGCTGTATGCTCCTGCACCATCTTGCCCCTGTTTAGCGGAATCTACAAACGCGGCGCCGGGCTCGGCCCTGCCATCGCCTTCCTCTATTCCGGACCGGCGATCAACATCCTGGCAATCGTGATGACAGCCCGCATCCTTGGTTTGCAAATGGGTATTGCCAGAACGGTAGGCGCAGTCAGTTTCAGTGTGATCATCGGTTTCATCATGCATTTACTGTTTCGTAAGGAAGAGCAAGCCCGTCAGGACGGCATGAATCTGGGCGAGCCTGATAAGGGCAGACCACTGTGGCACACTTTGATCCACTTTGGATTGATGATCCTTATCCTGATAGTGCTAAACTGGGCAAAACCCAGTTCCACCACTTCCGTCCCTTTCATGAACTGGATATACTATTACAAATGGCTAGTTACGGGAGTTCTCGCGCTGTTTTTCGGTCTTTCTCTGACTTTCTTTTATGGTTTCAAACTGTGGAAGGTTCTACTGACAGCCGGTGTGGCAACCCTGGTCGGATTTCTCTTCCCAGCCCAGCCTTTGCTTTCCTTCGTAGCGGTTGTATCTTTGTTCAGTCTCTGGCTCGTGTTTGAAAAGGGCGAATTAAAGGACTGGATGAACTCCACCTGGGATTTTGCCAAATTGATCATTCCGCTACTTTTCATGGGAGTCATGATCGCTGGAGCACTGCTGGGTAGACCGGGTCAGGAAGCTTGGGTGCCATCGCGTTGGATCGAGGTTGCAGTGGGTGGAAATTCCATATTTGCCAATTTCTTCGCCGCTCTTTCCGGAGCTTTCATGTATTTTGCCACCCTGACTGAAGTTCCGATCCTGCAAGGCTTGCTTGGTTCCGGGATGGGCAAGGGCCCAGCTCTGGCGCTACTGCTGGCTGGCCCGACGCTGTCCCTGCCGAGTATATTGGTGATCAATACCGTCCTGGGACCCAAGAAGACCATTGCTTTCGTTAGCCTGGTGGTGATATTCTCCACCTTCACCGGCTATTTCTTTGGAGTATTGTTCGGATGATGATGCAGATATTCAACCAGCTTAGCCAGGCTTTGGCATCTAATCTGGCCATCGCACTGCTGGCCGCTTTCGCCTGGGGCTTGCTGAGCGTCTTGCTTAGTCCCTGCCACCTGGCCAGCATCCCTTTGGTGGTGGGATACCTGAGCGGACAGAAGGATATGACTCCCCGTAAAGCATTCAAACTGAGCCTGTTCTTCACCCTCGGCATCCTGGGGATGATGGCCCTGATCGGTTTGATCACAGGCCTGCTCGGCAGGATGCTGGGAGATGTGGGAAGCTGGGCGGAGCCGGCGATGGGGGTGATCTTCCTGATCATAGCTTTCTTCATCGCCGATATCTTCGCCATGCCCTCCTTGCTCAGCGTAGCCGGCAAATACCCCCGGAAAGGGATCTGGGGCGCGCTTAGCCTGGGCTTCCTGCTGGGAATAGCATTGGGGCCTTGTTCCTTCGCGTTCATGGCACCCATTTTGGGGATAGTGTTCACCTCCGCCGGTTCTCAATTCGCGTTCGCCCTCATCCTGGTGCTGGCCTATATAACAGGCCATTGCCTGGTGATCATACTGGCCGGTACTTTCGCCGGTGCAGTGCAGTCTTACCTTAAGTGGAGCAGCCAATCCAAAGGCACCAAAATAGTGAAATATGTCTGCGCTGGTTTGGTGTTCATGGCAGGGCTATATCTCATCTTAAAGAAATTCTTACCTTGATAAGGAGTAACAAATGATCATAAAAATCCTCGGGACAGGATGTCCCAAATGCAAGAAACTGGAAGCCAGTGCCCTCCTGGCCATTGAACAAGCCGGCCTCGAGGCCACAGTGGAAAAAGTGACCGATCTGAACAAGATCATGGACTACGGGGTGATAATGACCCCGGCCCTCGTAATCGGAGATAAGGTGCTCTCCTCCGGTAAAGTTATCTCTCCAGAAGAGATCAAGATCCTAATCAGCAAAGGAGTATGAAATGGCTGAAAACGAATGTGGATGTTCATGCGCATGCGGTAGTTCTGACTGCAGCGAGGGCTGCGTGTCCAACTCCGCCCCCACTAAGGTTTATGCCTGCGCTGGGGCTAGCAACGTGGGCGTGATCTCCTTTGAGCTCACCAAAGCCCTGCACCTGGCCAATAAATATGAAATGGGCTGTTCTACATGCATCGGCGCTGGCGATTGCGGCTGCGGTGGAACTGTGACCGCTGATGGCAAGAAAGACCTCTTAATCGACGGCTGCAAAGTAGCCTGCTTGAAAAAGTTATTCGAGAATAAGGGCATCACCAATTTCAATCACCTGATCGTTACCCAGCTGGGGGTCCGTAAGGAAGGCACTTTCGCCTTTCCACCGGAACTGATCCCTGACCTGTTAGAAAAGATCAGCAACAAAGGACTGTGACACCATGAAAAAACTACTCATCCTGCTTACCACATTGATGTTGATTGCAGCCTGTGGGGCCCAAACCGAAGGCAACACCGAGAGCCAGCCCGCGAATAATCCAACCACTAATACGGCCACCCCAGCAGCTGATTCTTTATCTCAGACCACTGAAATACAACCTGTGGCCACCTTCATCGAACTCGGCGCTGAATCTTGTATCCCCTGCAAGATGATGCAGCCCGTTCTGAAAGAGCTCCGGGACGAGTACCGGGGCCTACTGAAAGTGGAGTTCATAGACTTGTACAAGGATCGCACTGCCGCGCAAAAATTCAGTGTCCGTGTGATGCCCACCCAGGTCTTCCTGGATAAGGACGGCAAGGAATTCTTCCGCCATGAGGGATTCTATCCCAAGGCGGATATCGAAAAGATGCTGGCTGAGAAAGTCGGGATCAATAAACCCCCTCAGCAATAGCTGAGATTGAGCTAGAAAAATAAAAGAAGTCTGGTTCAGAATGAATACGCTCGCCATGACTATCAAGTATTTCCTGACCATCACAATCGAATTGACAGTGCTGTTTATCGGAATCAGCGCTCTGGTCATGCTATCTCCTTGTTCCAGATGTGATCATCGATCCATAGCCAGTCAAGCAGTTCCCTGTTTACTGACAAATCAGGATGAGCAAGGATGCGACAGATTTTTGGGTTGACATAAACTGACTATCCTGATATTGAGTTTTCGTGTTCAATTAGTCAATCTTATTATTTACTTGAGAGAGACTGTCCAGAAGTCATTATAGTAAATTTAAGCTTCACTCAATATTAAAAGAGGTAGTTTCAGGCAGTGGTACAGATTCAGAACGCATCCTTAGCATTGGATCATGAAACCTACGATTTTATTGTAGAGCATCTATATCGTATGGTGCAGAACGAATTTAGCCACTTGAACATCCTTGATGAAGTGGTCAATTCTATCCTGATCCGCATAATAAAAATGCCTTTGATTGAAGAAGACATTAAAAGCGCAGTTACTGCATTGTACCCCAAAGTGATAGAAGAGCTGTTTGTCAATTATCACAATACTGCTTATAGATACTGCTTACATCGAACTAACCAAGCTGATCTTTCAAATGATATTGCGCAAGAAACGATATATCTTTTGTTGACTTCAAAACAGGTCATAAATAAAGTTGAGTTTTGGATTAGGAAAGTAGCTCACAACCTGCTTTGCGAACACTATAAGAGTTTAAAGAATGAACGAAAGCTATACAGGGATCTAATGAATGAAGCATCCTTGATTAAGCAGATCACGAATAACTCAGAAGAATTCAGCTTCAGTGATCACGAACAGGTTATTCCTAAGTCTGTATTAAGTGGACACAATTACGCATCATATCTGGAATTGAAGCAGTATGACAGCCTGGCAGATTATGCAAAAGCAAAAAGCATAAGCTACGAAGCGGCTAAAAGCCTAAGTAAGAAGACAATCAGAAATCTAAAAGCTGAAATTCTTTTGGCTATGGGGTGGCAGGTCAGTCCAGACATCTTGGATTACAAACAATACAAATCCCTACAATCATTCATCCGGAACTTGCTCGCATCAATATACGCTACAGAAAAGGGTCTGAGTGATTTGCACAGATTACACCCCGATTTACCTAACGCGTTGGAAGGCTACCAGAGTGTGGAAGATTGGGGTATTTCTATGATTGGAGAAAGAAAATTCCGCTTATATCTTATGCATCTGGGAACAGCTCCAATCCCTTTGATGTCCACAATTATAGTTACAATCAACAACAGAAACCATATTAAGGTGGAGTCCTGCAAGCGAAACCAGCACGCAGGATCGCACAATATTCCTGCTAATCTGCTGATACCAAAGGAGAAAGGAAGAGCATTGTGGCCTTACGATAGGATAGTTTCTCTCCTCAACGAAAATAATCGCTAATCTGCAACCCCTAATCCAGGCATTTTGACACTTGTATATTAATAGAAAAATTCATGGAGTGCCAAAATGAAAAAGCTCTTTCTAATCGGGATGGTATTAGTCTTATGCTGCAGCTTGTTAATAGCTGAAATAGACTATACACAAGTAGATCCCCTAAGCCTGCCGACCTATTCCGGCTCATTGTATGAACCGTCAGTCAAGGTTGTGTATGAAGATGCCAACGGGCAGTATATCTTAGTCGAAGTTAATGGCGTATTACATGCTTATTATATGTAAGGAGGAAACATGAAAAACCATGACGACGTCTTTTCATCATCCGGTATCACAAGCACTCCGAGAGCATTCATCTATATAGCTATGATGATATGTATTTTCATCTCGAGCAGCCTATTTGCGGGAGACATTTATGTCAATGGCGACCAAGCTGTATATGGAGACGGGACTATCAGTAATCCATACAAATCGATTTCTTCAGCTATCACAGCAGCCCAAAGCTGTACAACGGCAACAACGATTCATATCAAAGGCAGGTACAATGGACAATACTACAATCAAAACCTGAGCATCAGCGGATTTGATTATCCCTTAACCCTGAAGAGATGGGCTGTTGATAACTACGAATTGATTATCAAAGGGACTGGAAACACAGTCTCAACCATATCCATTGGGGCCAATAATGCTACCATTACCATTACGGGTGCCACTATATCCAGAGCATCGGATCCTCCAACACAGTCCAATCTTGAAGGTGGAGGTATTTCGATTAATTCCAGTGATGTAGTTATCGATAACTGCGTTATCCATCATTGCAGGGCACGGAAAGGGGGCGGCATTTATGCAAACAACTCAACGGTGCAAATTAATAACACAAAAATGTTTAACAACACCGGGGTGAATTACTCAGGCGTATTCTCCTATGGTGGAGCTATTTATGGAAACTATTCCAACATGTCGATGTCTAAGTCCATACTTTATGATAACGCTGGTGAAATATCGGGCCAATCAGTAGACTGCGATGAGACTATCTACATTTATGGGGCAGATTTAAATTGTGACGCTACAACAATCATCCATGATTCACCATTAGGTGTAGTGGTAGGCGGCCCAACAGGCAACGAAAACGCCACATTCCTGAATTGCATTATTTACCAACCATATTGGAATTTTGTTGATCCTGTTTACGAATTTTGCTGTGCCTACAACACGCAATTCAGCGGTTTTGGTGGCTTGGGCAATATCATCGCTGATCCATTATTCGTAGATCAAAATAACGGCGATTTCTCACTTAGCAAAGGCTCTCCATGTATAGGTGCAGGTTTCTTAGATGCATACTGCGATTATAATGGAGATCCCGGAAATCAGGATTTGATATCACCCCACCAAGAAACACAAGACATAGGTGCCATACCATATGATGGGGATCGATTCATTACCTATGTATTTGAGGATGATGCACAAGGCAATTGGATGTGTTTTCCTGTTTTGGATGACCTCTCTTACGTAACTATAGACAGTGTATCCTATCGGGCCGATAATATGCGAGCCTTCTTCTATGATTATGAGGGAACACCCTCTGATATGAATCAGGTTCAATTCAGATGGTATGATCCAAGTAATGTGTTTGGGACAAACATACATTATCCTGATGATGTTATTGAATGGCACCTCATGGCAGGCCAAAACAGTGATGAATGGTTCCTTGGTTACAAGGCTATCTTTTATAGCCCCTCAGAAATGCAAAGGATCCACGGCTATCATATACCCCTTGATCAATATGTGCAAGTACCTGTGCATTCTGTTGAGAATTGGATAGGTTACTTCCTGCCAGAGACGCAGACTCCTGAAGCAGCTTTTGGTTCTTACCTGGATGAGTTATACTATATTCAACACAAGGATTGGACGCTGGCAAGAACCATGATTAAAAGAGGAGCCCCATGGGTGGCAATAGGAGACACTATTACCCTATCATATGGAGATATGGTAGCAGTGAAAAGGTTTACTACCAGTATTGGGCAGTTCCAATGGACAAGAGGGTTTCACACTAAAGAGTATGTGCGTGAAGTACCTGAGTACTTTGAGTTCGTTAAAGAACCCGAATATACTGCTGTTTTTGTTCAACTGGATTCTCTTACAACCGCAAAGGAGATTGCCATTATGAGCGAAGACGAGTGTTATGGAGCTGCCGTGGTGAATGGAGAAACGGTTATGATTCCAGCCTTTATTTCCTCTCTACCTGAAGGGTCGGAGCTGGAGCTTGTGGTGTGGGATGGAGCTAAGTCAGGCGCTGACGCAATACCTCTAAAGCTGTTTGATCAGGCCAACGATACCTTTATCCAGTGCAGCTCTTTTGTTAAAGACAAGTCCGATTATTACTTGATTAAGACGGGTTCATCAATTCAAGACACAGATACCCCAGTGGCTCTCGGACTGCATGTAACAAACTATCCCAATCCCTTCAATCCCAGCACCACGATCAGCTACAGTGTTCCCACCGATGGTGAGG
>JALNYD010000112.1 GCA_023230025.1 Candidatus Cloacimonadota bacterium
CCTGCCCTGGACCATCTCCGGTGATGATTACGGCAGCTCACCTCATAGTGTTTCTGGTACGCTTGTCTTCACTCAGAGCGGAGAAGTTCAACCTACGGACTGGTACTCTTTCAATACTCATAGTGGCACCATCGCTCCTGGAGCAAATACCGTAATCACTGTGATTCTTGATTCCGAAGATTTAGCTGACGGTACCTATAGCAGCAGTTTCACCATCAATTCCAACGCAACAAATAATCCTGCTCTCACGGTTCCACTCAGCCTCACGATTGAGACTCCGGCAATCCCCAATCCTGTGGATCCCCGTTTTGTAGCTGAATGGGAACCTGCAAGGGGCGCAGTCGTGCGTTATCCATTCGGCCAGCCTTACAGTTTGCTGCAAGATCTTTCCCAGGATGCTCTGCTTTATGTGATTGTTGCCTCATCCAGTCAAGCTACTGCAAACAGTAACTTGCAAAGCAACGGCGTAAACATGGCGAATGTCCGCTATATCAATGCCGCATCCGATTCATATTGGGTACGGGATTATGGCCCTTGGACCATCTTTGATGATGAATTGAACATGCATCTGGTGGATTTTCCCTACAACCGCCCTCGTCCCAATGATGATGCAATCCCCTCGGCTATCTCCGGCTATCTTGAAACTGGGATCTATGATTTGGACATCACCCACACCGGTGGGAACATAATGACCGATGGTATGGGTAAAGCCATGAGCACTGAATTGGTGCTTACCGAAAACAGCACTCTCTCTCAAAACCAGATCAACCAGCGCTTCAACGACATCCTGGGTGTCACCGACTATCAAATCTATACAGACCCCAACAATACCTATATTGATCACATTGACTGCTGGGCAAAGCTTCTGGATGTGGATAAGGTGCTGATCCGCAGAGTTCCCACTTCCCATGCGCAATATAGTGCCATTGAACAATCGGTCGCCCAATGGCAGGCAAAGACCAGTTCATACGGCACTCCCTACC
Organism: Candidatus Cloacimonadota bacterium; assembly: GCA_023230025.1. Classification (GTDB taxonomy): domain Bacteria; phylum Cloacimonadota; class Cloacimonadia; order Cloacimonadales; family Cloacimonadaceae; genus UBA5456. The sequence continues at coordinate 984 of JALNYD010000112.1, forward strand.
GCATTTTCCGCGTAGATACTCCGAATAATGAACCATATACCAATTCTTTCATCATGAATGGCAATATCTATGTTCCTCAAGCAGGCACTGCCAATGATGCAGCAGCCCTGGCAACTTATCAAGCTGCCATGCCAGGCTTCACGGTTCGAGGATACAGCTACAGCAGTTATGAATCCACCGATGCCCTGCATTGCCGGGTAAATACTATCTTCGATGATCAGATGATTGCCGTGCGCCATACTCCTGTCAGTGATCTCACAGCCTTCCAGGAATACACTCTGACGGTGGAGATTGATCATCACAATGCGCTTAATCCCGAAGCCAGCTTCATCGCCTGGAGCACGTCCTCCAGCGGTCCCTGGCAGCAGAGCAGCCTCAGTCACACAAGCGGAAACACCTATAGCGCAAGCATCAGCAGCCCCGCATATCTTCTGAACCTATATTACTGGATTCAGGCAACCGACAATACTGGCAGAAGCACAAAGCTGCCTCTCAGTGCTAACCTCGATCCCTTTGTCGCCTATGTTACCACTCCAAATCCCGATTTACCGAATTGGATCCCGGTTAGCTATCCCAATCCTCCAGCAACCATTCATGCATCGATCAGCCTCTTTGGCAATCCTGCTTCCGCTGGCGATTTAGTTGGCGCTTTCGTCAATGGCGAATGCCGCGGAACAGGACTTGTGAGCATCCAGCGCAACGCATTTGTGACCATGCAAGTGCAATTAGCATCATCAAGTGAAACGGTCAGCTTCAGGATCTTCAGTCAAGCCGATGGGCAAGCTTATGATACCGATCTGGTCTTGCAACCAGAGCTTGGCGAAACCATTGGTGAAGACAGCCCGATCCAGCTAACCTTCAGCCTTGATAAACCTGTAGTCAGCATCAGTCAGGATGGCTCAAACCTCGTTCTGAACTGGCCGGAAGTCACCAATGCCGATAGCTACCAAATCCTGGCAGCGGATTCTCCCGATGGTGAATTTGGCGTGATCGATACCATCACTGGCAACTCATATCAGATCACACCTAATGAGTCTTTCCGTTTCTTCAAAGTTATCGCAGTGAAAGGAAATCGCCTGCACCTCAGACACTAAACAACTTGACTTAAAATAGAGTAACATACCACTTGGTTTTTTCTCTGTCGAAAAGGCTAAATGGTGGAAGCCATACGGCAGCTAATTTGGAGTCAAAGTCGGCTTGATATACTGTGCATTTACAGTTAGTTTTAAAGCCGGCTTTGACTTCAAACGCATAGCACTGTGTTGAGTCCCCAATGTTGGTGTGAATTCCAACTCTTTGATCTTCAAGTTTTTCGAGAGTATCTAATCTACCTCATTACCCACATACTATGGAGGGTTCCTAACAGTTTAATTCTTTTTTGGGGGGGGTAATCCTGGTCAAGTCCTTTCCCCGAATAAGCTACATATAGCTTCGACAAGCCGGAATCTGCCCGGATTTTGATCAATAGTGCCAACCATTTACTGTCGTATTTATCATTATGCTCTGAACATAAACATCCAGTCTGATGTATGCTCTGCTGATCATGCGGCTAAGCCCCATTTCTCTTGCCCAAAATCCCTGCTCTGAATATCTTGTCCTCAAGAGGTAAATCATGCGTCCTGATAAACAAGAATTGATAAATATGCTCAGCATCACCGATGAGGCTGAGTTACAAAAGCTATATAAACGTGCCTACGCGGTTAAGAAAGCCAATGTAGGCACAAAAGTCTATTTCCGTGGCATCATTGAACTCAGCAATATCTGCACCAAGAATTGCTACTATTGCGGAATCCGCAGTGGGAATCCCGATTTCCCACGCTACACAATCTCCCTGGATGAAGCCCTGGCTGAAGCGCAGTGGTGCTATGAACAGCACTATGGCAGCCTGGTGATTCAAGCCGGAGAACGAACAGACTCCCAGTGGGTGGATTTCGTTAGTGAGCTCATTCGCGGCATCAAAAAACTCTCAGATGGCAAGCTGGGCATCACGCTTTCTTTGGGTGAACAGAGCGAAGAAGTGTATCGACGCTGGTTTGATGACGGCGCACACCGTTATCTTTTACGCATTGAAACCACCAATCAGGAGCTATATAAACAGCTACACCCTGCCGATCACAGCTTTGAGTATCGTAAAAGCTGCCTCGCCCTGCTACGCAAAGTTGGCTATCAAGTGGGCACCGGCGTAATGGTAGGCCTTCCCGGACAGACCATTGAAGATATCGCCGATGACATCCTCTTCTTTTACGATATTGATGTGGATATGCTGGGCATGGGTCCCTATATCCCTCATCACGGTACTCCCCTTGCACATTTGGTGGAAGGCTTTGATAATGATGCCGCCCTGAAGATGGGGCTCAAGATGATCGCCACCTGCCGTATTGCTTTGAAAGACGTGAACATCGCCACCACCACTGCTTTACAGGCTCTACATCCGGAAGGACGCGAACTGGGTCTTTTGGCCGGAGCAAACGTGCTGATGCCCAATATCACCGACACCAAATACCGCGAAGGTTATCAGCTTTATGAGGGTAAACCCTGCCTGGACGAGAATGCCGATCAATGTATCGGTTGCCTCAGTCGCAGAATTGCATCGATCGGGGAAAGTATCGGCTTTGACGAATGGGGAGATTCTAAACATTACTATACAAGGACTGCAAAATGAAAACACTGCTTTTGATTCTGGTAATCACACTTATTGCGATCAATCTTTCGGGAGAGTTTTACTGGGAAATGAGTAATGAAGAGCTGCTTACTCTAGCTGCAGAAAACGACAGCCTGGCCATGCAAGTATTGGGTCAAAATGCCCTTGCGGAGGAGGATTATCCCACCGCAGTAGAATGGTTTACCAAAGCAGCTGAACTGGGTGAATGCTGGTCATGTTTTGAACTGGGGATGATGCACCTGAAAGCAGAACTGGAGAATCCCTCGCTTGAGGACGCAATTACATATTTCGAAAATGCCGGTAAACTTGGATGCCCTGACGCCTATTTGGAGCTGGCCAAACTTTACCATCAAGGCAAAAAAATCCAGCAGGACATCAGCAAAGCAGTAGAGTATTACAAGCTTTGTGGGAATGATCTTTCCATCATCAGACTGAGTGAGCTTTACCAGGATAATCTGGTGGAAGGTCAAAGCCCGGAAGATACCTTTTATTGGACCAAAGAAGCCAGCCAGCATATTCCGGAGAGCAATTGCCTGTGGGTAGCAGATGCTTATGCCCATGGCTATGGCACAGAAAAGAACATGCAGGAAGCCCTGGATTGGTATGGTCGGGCAGCCAGTTACCAGAAAGTTCCCGAGGCCCTGGAACTCGCCATCCTCTGCCATGAAGGAGACGAAGTGACGCAAGACCTGGAACTCGCCTACTTCTGGGCACTCATGACACAGAAGACAGAAGATCGGGATAATCCCAAACTAAAGGAACTTATGACCTCTTTGGAAGCGAGCCTGGATGAAGACACCCGAGGATCCATCCTGGAAAACGTTCAGGAAATGCAGAAAAGATGGTTTGATTAACAGTTAACCCGATATCAACAAGGCTTAACGAAAACGCTTTAGCATTTGCGTGGTTTAGGATTCCTGCAAAAGTAGCGCAGTTGCTTGCTTTTTATGTGAGCTGCGGTCGCTATCGTCACGAAACGTAACGAATCCTATGCGCATTCAGGCAAGCTCTGAGTATTGGGAACAAAAGAGTTATACAGTCAGGCTGATGCCTCTCAATCACTTGGACAACCAGGAAAGATTTGTCGAGATATTGCCGGAAGCGTTCATCCCCATTCATTGTCATCACGATGCCGTTACAATGTGGTCACAAAAGTAACGGCAAGGTAACCACATCGTGACCACAACAAATGAGCAATGAGGTGTTAGATCTCAGGTGTTAGTTGCACCTATTTCGCGGCGAAGCCGCCTATCTCGTCACGCAGTGACCCATCTCGTGCGAAGCACCCATTTCGTGCCGCAGGCACCTATTTCGTGCGAAGCACCCATTTCGTGCCGCAGGCACCTATTTCGCGCGAAGCGCCCATTTCGCAGCGAAGCAGCCCTTTTCTCTTGACGAAAATCCCCCGCTTTCAGAGCATGTTTGGACGTGGCTATGCCGCGATTTTTTAGCAAAGGAGTTCCCCATGTTACCAGGTGGAAAAAATATGAATCAATTGATGAAGCAAGCCCAGAAAATGCAGCAAGAGATGATGAAATCTCAGCAAGAGCTTGAAAGCAAGGTGTTTGAAGTTAGCTCCGGAGGCGGTATGGTCAACGTTGGTATGACCGGTTCTTACGAAGTAAAAAGCATCAAGATTGATCCCGAAGCGGTGGATCCTGAGGATGTGGAGATGCTGGAAGATCTGATCCTGGCAGCTCTGCAGGAAGCACACAAACAGGTTGCTGAAGCCAGTAACGACATCATGGGCAAGCTTACCGGTGGAATGAAGATCCCCGGACTCTTTTAGTAATGCAGATATCAGATCATCTAGAGAAACTGATCGACAGCCTCTCCCGCTTTCCCGGGATCGGTAAAAGAACCGCTGCCAGACTTGCCTGGCACCTTGTGAGCACAGACAAGAGCTTTGCTCAACAACTGGTTCAGAGCATTACTGCGGCCTCTGATGCCATTCGCCCCTGCAGCTTGTGCAATATGCTTTCTGAAAGTGATCCCTGCCCGATTTGCAGTGCAGCAGATCGTGAACAGGATAGCATTTGCATTGTCCAGAATAGTGCAGATGTTCAGATCATTGAAAACATGAACGAATATCGGGGTCAATATTTTGTCCTGGGTCATTTGCTATCCCCAATCGATGGGATTGGACCGGAAGAAATCAAATCTGAGATGATGATCAGGCGGATTGACCAGCTTGGCCCGCGGGAAGTAATCCTGGCAATCAAGCCTTCCGCTGAAGGTGAGGCTACCATGCACTATATTTGGGAAATCCTCAAAGATCGAAACATCATCATCACCCGCCTCTCCACCGGACTGCCCTTTGGCGGAGATCTGGAATATAGCAGCAGCAGTACGATCAAAAGCGCCTGGCAGAGACGCTACGGAGTATAAGGCTTGTTTACCGGAATCATTGAAGCTACGGCAAGGATAATCTCCCTGAGATCAGATAAAGCCAACAAGCTGGTTAGTATCGCCCGTCCGGATACTTTTAACGATATCAAGCTCGGCTCCAGCATCGCCTGCAATGGGATCTGCCTTACCGTCCTTGAATATGACAACCAATCATTTACAATCCAGGTGATGCGGGAAACGCTTCTCAAAACCAATGCTGAAGGCTGGCGCATAGGCGAGCTGCTGAACCTGGAGCGGGCACTCAAGCTTGGGGACAGATTGGATGGACATTGGGTGTTGGGACACGTGGACAGATGCGTGAAGCTTCAACGCAAGGAGCAACGTGCCTCCACAGCCTATTATCACTTTGACCTCCCAGCTCAGGATCGTAAGTACCTGATTCCGCAAGGATCAATATGCATTGATGGCGTCAGTCTGACTATTGCCGAGCTACAAGCACGGAGTTTTACAGTAGCTTTGATCCGTCATACTGAAGAAAACAGCCGGATCAGTACTCTGGGGCCGGGAGCCCTGGTCAACCTTGAATACGACGCTCTGGGCAAATATTTGTTGCAGAAGGATATATGAGATATCTTAAACTGGTTCCCCTGCTGATAATTTGCTTGATCTTGATGGCTTGCGGTAGTAAAAAAGGCCCCACAGGAGGCGATCCAGACCTGATCAAGCCCAAGGTGCTTTCCACTTCTCCCGCGGAACTGGGAGATATCTCTTCGGGACTCATTGAGATTGATTTTGATAAGCCGATGGACAAATCATCAATCACTAATGCCATTTATTTCTATCCCCCCATTAGTGAGCGCTCCATCAGTCTTTCCCGGCAGACTCTCAGCATCCGCATCAAGGAGAAGCTCCTGCCGGATACCAACTATTTCGTAACGCTCAGCACTCGTCTGAAGGATACCCGGGGCAACGCTTTGGATCAGGCTCAGAGCCTGGTGTTCCGCTCAGGAAATCCTCCGCTAAGCAAGCTTTCCGGTTTGATATCCTATACTGACTCTCAGGATAAGGATAAACCAATAAATCTAAGTCTGTTTTCCGCCGATTCACTTATGGTGATAATGAAGGAAGTCACTGGCAGCAGCTATGAAATCAACAATCTGAATCCCGCCTCATACATCCTGAGAGCTTATATCGATAAGAACTTCAATGGCCGCTATGATCAAACTGCAGAACCTTTCTTTGAATCTCCCTTTAACATAGAAGAATATGGCAGCCTGGATCTCAGCATGGCTTACAGCGATACCAGTTGGGCACAGATTCGAGCAGTAAAACAACAATCCCGCCATGAACTGGAAGTACATCTCTCGGAAGCCATCCGCTCCTTCATCGGCATGAGCCTGGTTCAGGAAAGCGATAAACAGCCAGTGGATATCCTCCATTATCATATCAATGGTAACCGCTTGTTCATGCTCTGCACTGCGCTTGATTCCACACGATATGTACTGAAGATCAACAATCTGGAAGATGTCAATGGCACCGTCTCCCCCGCTTCCTCATTAAGCTTCAATGCTCAGGGTACCCCTGATGAAACTCCTCCCCGCTTGCTTTCATCCACACCACGCAATGGTTCCACGGTGAACAGTCTGCGACCGGTGATTGAGCTTGAATTCTCAGAGATTATCACTGCGCAAAACCTATCCCTGCGTTTGATTGAAAGCGATACCAAAAAAGAGATTCCATTTATGGTCACAGATATTCGGGGCAGAAGCGCCAGGCTAAGCCCTACCCGGGATCTAGTTAACTATCGATCGCACACTGTGGTAGTTGAATCCACTACCAAAGATTACAGTGGCAACCCGGTGGAAAGCGAGATCGAGATTTTATTCCTACCTGTCTCACGGAGATAACATGAAGATAATTCAGCTAGTTGGAGCACGCCCTCAATTTGTAAAACTGGCTCCACTATCCAGAGTAATCCGCGCTGCCGATCATGAAGAAATGATCGTGCACAGCGGGCAGCATTATGACATTCAGATGAATGAAGTCTTTTTCCGGGATATGGAGATTCCGGCACCAGATTATAACCTAAGCGTTGGATCAGGCTCACAAGCCACACAAACTGCGGAGATCCTCTCCCTGCTGGAACCAATCCTGATGGGACAGAATCCTGATCTTGTAATCGTTTATGGCGATACCAATACCACCCTGGCAGGTGCCCTGGCTGCCTCCAAACTGCAGATCAAAATAGCGCATGTGGAAGCCTGCCTCAGAAGCTTCAACCGCAGTATGCCCGAAGAAATCAATCGCATAGTAACTGATCACGTTAGCGATATCCTGCTTGCTCCAACTCCGATGGCAATGACCAACGCCAAACGCGAAGGACTGGAGAGCAAATGCAGCCTGGTAGGTGATATCATGGTGGATTCCCTGATCTTTGGCATCAGTAAAGCCAGAGCGCAATCACAAGTGCTGCAGGAATTGAAGATTCACCCGGAAGAGAAATATTTCTTGCTGACCCTGCATCGTCCCTACAATGTGGACAGCCC
>JALNYD010000113.1 GCA_023230025.1 Candidatus Cloacimonadota bacterium
GACTTCGCAGTATCCTCAAGAAACACGAGAAACGCAGAGGAATAGCGACGAACCACAAAGATAACCAAAGATATCCGAATGCCATCTTCGATAGCCGTGGGTTTTTCTCAATGGTCAAAGCCCACAGTGAATTATGCCAGTCTCTTACATGAGATACCTGTTTTCTGGAGAGCCGTATGCGGGAGAACCGCACGTACGGTTCGGAGGGAGGGGAGCCCGGTAACGGATCGCTCCCCTACCCCTATCGATGGCCCCTTATTTGTCGTCACGATGCGGTTACCTTGCCGTTACTTTTGTGACCACAAGGTAACGGCATCGTGACGATAACTAATGGGGATGGATATTCAGGCAAAGGAGATTTTCCTTGCCATGATATAGTGCCTTAGCAGAATTGCTCCATTATAGTGATATTTTGGAGGAACTTGAGATGCAAGGATTGAAACGTATCGGGTTCTACGTGATGTTGAACGCACTGGTGCTGATCATGATAAACTTCGTGCTGGCAGTGCTTGGTGTGCGGATGCAACAGGCTTCAGGTCTGTTATTGATGTGTGCGATATTTGGTTTTGCAGGCTCGCTGATCTCGTTGTGGAGCAGCAAATTTGCAGCTAAAAGGATGTACAGGATTCAGCTCATCGATTCCAGCACCACGGATCCGCGGATGCGCTTTATCTATGAGAGTGTGCAGGCGATGGCGCATGAACGGGGTTTGAAGACTCCAGAGCTGGGGATTTATCCTTCCCGGGATGTAAATGCTTTTGCCACAGGACCATCCCGCAACAATTCCCTGCTTGCTATCTCCAGCGGGATGCTGCAGATGCTTTCGGATGATGAAATAGCCGCTGTAGCTGGTCATGAGATGACACACATCAGCGAGGGAGACATGGTTTCCATGACTCTGGTGATGGGTTTAGTGAATACTTTTGTGATGTTTTTGGCCAGGATTGTAGCCACCCTTTTGGATTCTGCCCTTAGGGGGGATCGCGGAAGAGGTGGTTTGGGTTATATTGGTTACTATATGGTGGTGATGTTATTGCAAAACGTGCTTATGCTCCTGGCAATGATTCCGGTATCCTACTATTCACGTTACCGGGAGTATCGAGCAGATAGAGGAGCTGCAGAGCTCACCGGGGCGGGATACATGATTGCTGCCCTGCAAAAGATAGATCGTTATTATGCTCCTGACAACAAACAGGATAGTTATGCTCTGGCAAAGATCAATAACAAACGAAAAATGTCTCTGTTTGCCACCCATCCTCCGATTGAAGATCGGATAGAAAGACTGAGGAATCTATAATGGATATTATCACAGGTCTGGAGATCAAAAAGATTGCCATGGGCGGCATGGGACTGGGCTTTCATGACAACAAAGCCATCTTTGTTCCCTTTACCGCTGTGGGAGACCTTGTTGATGTTGAGCTTAGCCATAGCAAAAAGGATCATGCTTTTGCCAGGGTAGTCAACTATACAAGCCGGGGCAGGGGAGTTCGCGATCCAGGATGTGAAGCTTTTGGCGGCGAAGCTGCCTGTGGCGGTTGCGATTGGTTGATGGTGGATTATCCCACTCAATTGGAATATAAGAATGCTTTAGTTCAGGATTTGTTCAAACACCAGCATGCGGAAACGGAAATCTATCAGATCGTCGCTTCAGAATCTCAGCAGCACTATCGCAACAAAGTCTTTATGCCGGTTGGGGAAGAGCACTATGGGATTTATGCCCGCTATTCACATCAGATCATCGCCCATCAGGCATGTCAGAATCATCCGCCCATATTTGATGAAATTGCCAGACTCTGCTATGAACTCTGTAAACTGGCCAGGGTTCAGATCTATAATGAAGCCGATCACAGTGGATCCTTGCGGCATATAGGTCTGCGCTGCAACCGGGATCAAAGCCAGATCCTGGTGATCCTGGTTACCCGCTCTGCCAGATTGCCCTTTTCCCACACAATCGTGCGGGGTTTGACATCCAGGTTTCCCCAGATAGTGGGAATTGTGCAAAATATCAATCGGGACAAGAGTAACGTGATTTTGGGGCAGGATCATAAACTGCTCTTTGGTCAGGACTATCTGGATGATCTGCTGTGCAATCTCAGGTTCAAGATCAACTATCGGAGTTTCTGGCAGGTCAATAGTGGAACCATGGAAAACATCCTGGCAACCATGCGGGCAAAGTTGAAAAAGGGAGCCAGAGTCATTGATGCCTATTGCGGGATTGGCGCCATCGGACTTGGGCTTAGCGACAGCATTGCAGAATTGCTGGGTATCGAAGAAGTATCCGAAGCAGTTCAGGATGCCCGCAATAATGCCCAGATGAACGGGGTGGATCACGCCAGGTTTTTGCATGGCAGGACAGAACAAATCCTCGGCACTGTATTGAAAGATTTTAGCGCTGATTGCATAATCCTGGATCCTCCACGTAGCGGGGTTCAGGAAAGTGCCCTGTGGGCAATCCGGGCCGCAAACATCCCGGAAATCCTGTATCTAAGCTGTTCTCCAATGAGCCTGGCCAGAGATCTGAAGGTCTTGCTCAGTGATGATAAATATAACCTGGAAAGCATCTCGAGTTTTGATATGTTTCCCAATACCTGGCATATAGAATGCCTGGCTCATCTCAAGCTGCAGAAATGAAATACCTGATCCTGTTCAACTTATTGATTTTGATGCTGCTGATTGGCAGTTGTGACAATGAGTCTTTTGAGTCCATATCCCAGAAAGAAATCCGTGATATCTTCTATGAGTTATCGCTGGATTTCAACTTGGGAAACGTGGGTGGCATGCTGGATAAGGTTCACAACGATTATCTGCACAAAGGCAACATCCTCTGGCATTTGAACGAAGAGATTCTGGATCGTATGGCCAGATTCAACCTTCTGGAGATTGAGGTTTTGTATATAGAGTTTCAGGGTGATCGCTATGCTGTGGCTCACACTCGCGATCATTACAGCTCTGCTATTGAAAATGTGAGCTATAACGAGCCGGAAAGCAGCGGATTCTTTTCCTACTTTTACCGCGAAAATGGGGTTTGGCTGATCTATGGTAATCAACTTTGGATAAAGAAATAGTTCCATACAGAGATACAATGCCCGGTTTCAGCCTGAACCAGCTAATGCAATCCTGTACCATTAAGCCTGAAATCAAGCCTCATAAACGCATTTGTTGTGAGTGCTGAAACTTTTCATTTGACACGTAACAGCCAATAAAATGAATTGCATATAAAATTGGATATTTCTCATAGTGAGGTGTTATGCGCAAGAAATGGATCCTAATCATCGTAGTTGTGCTGATTATTGCAGCAGTAGCAATTGGATTCAGCCGTTGTGGTAAAGCCAGGGGGCAGGTTCCAGACGCTGAGGGAACAACCAACCACACGGTAGCCTATGGAAACATAGAATCCAAGATCGAGATTACCGGCGAGGTACAGCCAGAAACGGTGGTAGCCATCAAATCCCGCGTATCCGGAAAGATCGTGAAGTTCTATGTGGATGAAAACGATTACGTTCAACAGGGGCAGATTATTGCGGATATCGAACCGGATTACGTTCAGGCCAATACGCTGTTCAACACCAAGGCATCGTTGCAATTGGCAGAGCTTGCGCTTAGCAAGGCGCGCAAAGATCATGCCGACAACCAGGTGCTGCTGGATAATAATTATATCTCGCAAAGCGATTTTGATCACAGTTTTGATGCTCTGAAGAATGCTGAGATCCAATTTGAACAAGCCAGCCGCCAATATGCCATGATCGAGGATCTGGATGTGCCTGGAACGGTTACACATGTGTTTGCTACCGCCAGTGGCACAGTGATTGAACGCACGGTGAATGAAGGAGAAATGGTATCCTCCAGCATCAACAGCTATGGCGAAGGTACAATCGTGATGCGCATCGCAGATTTGAACAAAATGATCGTGAAATCCAATATCAATGAAGTGGATATCGCAAAGTTCAAGCTCAAACAACAAGCCTCAATCAAGCTTGATGCTCTTCCTTACGAGGAGTTCAGCGGAGCAATTGTGAAGATCGCACCCATGGCAATTACCGAAAACAACGCCAAAGTATTTCCCGTGGAAATCAGCATCAATGCCACCGGAAGACAGGTAAAACCAGGTATGACAGCCGCATTAAGCATCAAGGGTGACTCCCGCGAGCACGTAATTGTTGTGCCAATTGGAGCGGTTTTTGCTGATGATCAGAATCAGGATATCGTGTATGTAATTCCTGCCAGTAAAAAAGCAGACCCCACAGCCGGAACAGAATCCAAAAAAGCTAAGCCCGATTCTGCGGTCAAAGTTGTTGACCCCGTGCCTGTGGCAACGGTTGTAAAGCTTGGAGCAAATGATTTTCAGATGGTGGAAGTAATCTCCGGGCTTGCCGAAGGTGATGTGATCTCGCTTACCGAACCTGCTTCAACTGGCGGCGCTATGTTTATGATGAATTAGGAGTTTTACCAGGAAATGATAGAGATAAAAGAGTTAAGCCGGGATTTTGGTACGATCCGGGCTGTGGATAGAATCAGCTTTGCCATTGATAGTGGCAATATCACGGGATTTCTGGGCCCCAATGGCGCCGGGAAAACCACTACACTACGGATGTTGGTGGGCTATTTGCAGCCATCATCCGGTGAAATCTTGCTGGATGGCAAAAGCATCTTTGAAGATCCCCTGGCAGCAAGTGCCATCATTGGCTATTTGCCGGAACATAATCCGCTTTATGAGGATATGATTGTGGTAGAAGCGCTGGAATATGTGGCAAATCTGCGGAACATGAGCAAGCAATTCTTTCAAACTCGCAAGAGTTTCGTATTGGATAGCTGCGGGCTGCGTGAAGTGCAGTACCAAAGAATCGGCACCCTCTCCAAGGGCTATCGGCAGAGAGTCGGTCTGGCTCAGGCTATCTTGCATGATCCCCAAATCCTGATCCTTGATGAACCGACCAGTGGGCTTGACCCAAATCAGATCATAGAGATCAGGGAGTTGATCAAAAACCTCGGGCAGGAAAAGACTGTTATCCTTTCCTCACATATCCTCCAGGAAGTACAGGCTCTTTGTGATAGAGTGCTGATCATCAACAAAGGGAAGATCATCGTTGATGATAGCATTGACAATCTGGATAGCTATCTGGCAGAGTATCACCTGTTACATTTGGAACTGGAAGGGGAAAACATTGATCTTAGCGAGTTTGTGGACTATTACCCCGAAGTGGAGATCATCGAACAAAGCAGTGTTGACGATCACTACAGCATGAAACTGAGAATACGGGGAGCAGCTGAGGTCAAGCCAGATTTGGCACGATTTATAGCTGAAAACGGGTGGCTGATCCTGAATCTTTATACGGAACGTAAAAGCCTGGAAGAGATATTCCACCGGCTCACGCAGGAACCGGAAGCTGAGAAGGCGGAGCCTCAGGACACTGCCATACAGGACGAACCAGAGCCAGAAATTGCGCATATCCAGTTGGATGAAGCAGAGACAGATGCTGAAGTGGAAGAGGAGGAAGGCAGATGAGAGCTATATGGACGATTGCCAAAAAGGAATACGAACTGGCCATGCGCTCAGTGACTTCATATATTGTGTTTGTGCTGTTCCTGGTCATAGCGGGACTATTCTTTTCCACAACCGTGTTCAAGATTGCTCTTGCGGAAATGCGCGGAGTATATGGCTTTATGCACCTGCTCTTTATTTTCTTTGTTCCAGCCATCACCATGGGCAGCATTGCCAAAGAACGCAGCAGCGGCACCATCGAGTTACTCTCCACGATGCCGATTCGGCTTAGTCAGATCATCTGGGGAAAGATTGTGGCAGCTTTCTTGCAGCTAATTACCTTGCTTGCCTTTTGCATTGTGTATTTCATCATTATATACATCTTGGGAGAAGGCGTGGATATTGGAGCTGCCATCATGGGCTTTATTGGCCTCAGTTTGGCCGGAGCTGCCTATGTGGCGATCGGAGTTTTTGCCAGCAGCTTGCCTTCAAACCAGGTATTGGCTTTTGTTATCGCTTTTGCGATTTCGGCATTCTTCTATGTCCTGCGTTTTGTCCTGATCTTTCTGCCTTTGCCTCTGGTGAAGATTTTTCAATACTTCAGCTTTGAGCACCATCTGTCGAACTTCACAAAGGGAGTGCTTGATCTCAAGGATCTGCTGTTCTTTCTGGCAGTAATCGCCATCTTTGCCCTTTTGGCAGAGTTTAACCTGCAATCAAAAAACATGAGGCAGGAGCGTTGAGATGAAGAAGATTTTTGGAATCCTGAGCTCATTATCAGTCAAGATCGGCATAGTTGTAGCAATCCTGCTGATCGTGCCATACCTGAATCTGAGGGTTGATCTCTCTTCACAAAAAGCTTATAGCCTCAGCCGCGCCAGCAAAGAACTTATGCGTAGCCTGGAAGATGTGATGGTAGTCAAGATCATCGTATCCGAAGATCTCCCGGCAGAACTGAACTCATTGAATCGCTATTTGCAGGATTTGTTGAATGAATACCAGCTAAACAGCCGGGGTAAGTTCCGCTATGAATATGTGCGCAATCTGAGTTGGGAGAAATTGTATGGTATGGCGCATGAGAATGGAGTGCGGGTGATGCGCATTCAGATCTATGAACGGGATCAGATGATCAGCAAGGAAGTGATCTTTGGAGCTATCTTTGAGTATCAGGGCAAAGTGCAATCGCTGAGCCTTTTGCCCAGGATTGAGCCCAAGCTGGAATATGAAATCACTCAATGCGTTCAAAGCCTTGCCAAACACAAGCTCCCGAAGGTTGCTGTTTTTAGGGATACCACATATTACGATTTTGACACGCAGAGTTTTGAGCGTAATCTGGCGGCTAACTTCACGGTCGTGGATGCGGATCTGTCCAAACCCATATCCGAAGTTGATGCACTGCTCTTTACTGGCACAGCACGGAGTCTGCCGATCGGTTATCTGTACAATCTGGATCAATACCTGATGAAGGGTGGCAGAGTGGTTTTCCTGCAGGATCGGGTGGATACAGATGGCTACAACCTGTATCCTATGGAGACTAATGTAATAGAGATTCTGGAACATTATGGCTTTGAGCTGTCTCGGGATCTGGTTTTGGATTTGAGCAGCGATAAGCGGCAAACCGGTTTGGGCGTGATGGCCAACTATCCGATGTATCCAGTTTTGCGGGGTGGGAAACATCCCATTACCAATAATATCGACAATATCGTGATGTATCTGGCCAGTGGAATCAGCTTCAAGGGTACTGAGGGCACTAACTTCGAGCCCATATTGCAAAGCTCCATCTATTCCGGATGGATGGAACACCCAAAGTTTGAGGTAGATCAAGATCTCTTTTATGATCCTCAACCGCAGGATTTCACTGCTGGACCAATCACAACCGCAGCCGTCATTAAAGGACGCATTAGCAGTTTCTTTACGGATAGCGAGCTGGCTGCCAATGATCCCGGCTTTGTAGGCAAGTCACCGGAGCAGCAGTTGATTCTGTTCGGCGATAAAGAGCTGGTGATCGATGCGGACAGAGAGATATATAACAACCGTAACTACATCATTCTGAATGCTTTGGATTATCTATCCGGCAGAGATGATCTGATCCATATCCGTTCACGCCATCTCAGTTCTTCCAATCTCAGCGTCCCTCGCTTTATGAATAAGATGGGAATTGTGTGGGGAGATGTCCCCAAGATAGAAAAGAACATCAAGCATGCCGCCAAAGCTATTGCTATCGTGCTTCCGGCCTTGATCCTGATCTTGATTGGTTTAATCAGATATCTGCGCCGTAAGGCTCACATCAAAATGCGTTATGAATAAGAAGATTCGCCTGTTCTTGCCCATTCTGCTGCTGATTCTTATAATCAGCTACCTGCTGTTGCGCAATAATGCACCAGAGGAAAAGACCAGGTCGGTCTTTTCGCTGAAACCGGAGAAGATCGATCAAATAGAGATTTGGACATCCGAAGATAGCCTGCTCTTGCGCTTAATCGATGGAACCTGGAAGATTCCTGTTCCCATCGAATGGGAAGCGGATTCCACCAAAGTAAATAGATTGTTTGAAGAGGTATTTGCAGCGGAATATGCCACTACAGCAGTCAGCAGCGGTAAAGCCGCGCTTGCATATTATGAGCTGGATGATGCCAGCGCTCTGCACGTGAAAGCCACAGCCGGAAGCAAAAGTGTGCATATCCTGTTTTCGAACCTGGGAAATTCCTGGGATTACTTCCGCCATGCCGGTGATAATCAGGTGTATCAGGTTAAAAACAAGGTTGTGCAGTACTTTCAACCTCAGCATGTGTATTGGCGAAAACCCTTTACTCTGCAATACTGGGAGGAAGAGCTCCGATCCATTCGTTCCCGCCATGCGGAGAATGATTTCACGCTAAGTCGGGATGGCTCTCAATGGACCTATACTGATGCTTCTCAAAGCTTCATCGTACCCTTTGATAATTTTGGTCTGGTGAAGATCATAAGCATCCTGCAAAACTTCAGTACAAACATTCTGGCGGATGGCCGCGATCAGCAACTTCTTCAAGCATTTCAGGAACCCCTTTG
>JALNYD010000114.1 GCA_023230025.1 Candidatus Cloacimonadota bacterium
ATACCGGCCTTTCCACCGGACCTCATCTGCATTATGAAGTTCAATACAAAGAAGGCAAGGTTAACCCCGCCAATTATTTGAACCGGATCGAAGCCTATGCCTCTCGCTGAGCGTACTGCTTATATCATCACTCATTATGCCCCCAAAGAGATCCTCTCTGGAT
The DNA here is from genome assembly GCA_023230025.1 of Candidatus Cloacimonadota bacterium. GTDB lineage: Bacteria > Cloacimonadota > Cloacimonadia > Cloacimonadales > Cloacimonadaceae > UBA5456. Next base: position 164 of record JALNYD010000114.1, read on the forward strand.
ACAACAATATCAGCGGTGATATTTACGCTGTGGATGAGGGGCTGCAGACGGTTGATGCTTTGGGGCTTAAGCCCTGCTACATCATTGGTGATTTTGATTCCGTTAATCAGGGGCTTTTAAGCCAGTATCAGGCTACGCCCATCATCCGGCATGAAACCAAGAAAGATGAAACCGATACAGAACTGGCATTGCAATTCTGCGTAGCCAGCGGCAAATATCAGAAGATTGTGATCTGCAACGACATGCAGGGGCGCTTTGATCATGCTCTGGCGATTGTCCAGAATCTCTGCTGGCTGCATGGGCTGGGATTGGACGCCTGCATTGAAAATGCCATGCAGCGCATATTTTTTTTGCAAAATCATAGTTTACTGCAAGTTCCCGAGGGGACTCTGCTATCTTTAATTCCCTGGAGCGATGAGGCGTGTTTTGAGTATTCCGTGGGTTTGGCATATTCCTTGGATAATCTCAAGATTTACCATCATCAAAGCCGGGGTATCAGCAATGTATGTATTGCCAATGAAGTGGAGATCGCCCTCGAAAGTGGCTTGGTTCTGGCCATCCTGAGTTATCCATAATGCTAAAGAGCCACTCCATGCACAAACTGCTTACTCTGCTGATCTTAATACTGCTGATCTTTACCCTTAGGGCAGAAAGCAGTTACTTTGCTGAATATTTGATCTCATATCCCAAAAGCGTAGGCTCCGGTTTGCAGCAACCTCTGAAGTGGCAGGGCGAACAATGGCTATTGGCATCCGGAATTGTGCTCAGCATCGGAGCTTTATATGTTGTGGATGAAGAAATCCAGGATTTTGCGCAGGATAATAAGAGCGATCTGAGCCAAAATATTATGCAGATAGGCAAACAATTCGGGGAAGGGAAATATGTGTTGCCTGCTATTGGCACCAGCATTTTGGGGGGTTACATCGCGGGCAGTGAAAAGACCATGGATACAGGCTTGCTATGCCTGAAAAGCTTTGTGCTTTCACAAGGGGTTACGCAAAGTCTGAAGCTGGTTACTCAGCGCTATCGTCCCTCTGCGGGACGGGGCAAGGAACTTTTTAATGGAAACGGAATCAGCCGCAAACGGGATAGCTTTCCCTCCGGACACAGCACCATTGCCTGGAGTATAGCCCCGATTCTGGCAGAGCAATATCAGCAACAAAGATGGGTGGCACCTGTCGCTTATGGAGTTGCCGGTTTGTGCTCCATCTCCCGGGTGCATGACAATAACCATTGGAGCAGTGATGTCCTTACCGGTGCGCTTATTGGGTACTTTGCCGCCAAACTGGTTTTGAACAGCACTCCACGCTTGGAACTAAGCCCCCTGGCCAATGCGGAAGGCTTGGGATTCAGGTTCTACTTCTAATCCAGACACGGTGCTTCAAGCAAAGACAATAATGCTTGTGACAATTTTCTGATTGACAGAATCACTTATATCTTATACAAGACCTAAAACGATTGGGAGATTCGCATGAACGATACAAATCTTGATGAACTCAGTTTTGAAGCCTCCTTGAAAGGTCTGGAAGAGATTGTGGAGAAGCTCTCGGGAAGCTCCAATGATCTGGAAGATATGCTTCGCCTCTATGCCGAAGGAGTGAAGTATCTCAAACACTGTCAAGCCAAGCTGGGCGAGGCGGAAGCAAGAATCAGGATTCTGAGCGAAGAACTTCCCACAAAGGCAGAGGAGAACTAAAGATGGATCCATTTGTACTGCTTAAAAAGGACATGAAAGAGAAGCAAGAGCAGGTAAACATCATCCTTGATCGTTACCTGCCACGCAAAGACGAGTATCCCAAGGAAATCCACAAAGCCTTGCGTTATAGCACCTTTGCCGGAGGTAAGCGCCTGCGGCCCTATCTTACCATGCTGGCATATCAGCTTTACAAGGATAATCTGGATCCCATCACTCCGGTGGCAGCAGCCATCGAGATGGTGCATACCTTTTCTCTGATCCATGACGACCTCCCGGATATTGATGATGACGAATATCGCCGGGGGAAAAAATCCTGCCATGCCGTATTTGGCGATGGGGTGGCGTTATTGGCCGCAGATTCCCTTTTGATCAATGCCTTTGAGATCATCACCTATGCCGAGATCGACGATGCCCTGAAGGTACAATTTGTCCGGGAACTGGCTCAGGAATCCGGGATTAAAGGCTTGATTGCCGGTCAAATGCTGGACATCGAATCTGAAGGCAAGAAGGTGGATAAGAAAACTCTGAACTTCATCCACAACAATAAAACTGCCGGAATGATCAACATCGCCCTGCGCTTTGGCGCCCTGGGTGCAAAAGCACCGGCCAAAGAGCTGAGCGTTATCGAAGAGTATGGCAGCAAAATCGGCCTGGTGTTTCAGATTGTTGATGACTTGCTGGATATTGAGGGCAGCTCTGCCAAGCTAGGTAAAACCACTGGTAAAGACGAGGCTCAGGGCAAGGCTACCTTCCCCGCAGTGTATGGAGTCGAAGAAAGCCGCAAGATGGCGCATGACCTCACCGAACAGGCCAAAACCGCAATCTCCACTTTGGGTGATCGCTCTCTGAAACTCAGGATTCTGGCAGATCATCTGCTCAGCCGCAAATCATGAAATTAAGCTATCAGAGGTTGCATCCCAATGCAATCGAGCCCCAAAGGATGAGTGAGCATGCTTCGGGCTATGACCTCTTTGCCTGTTTGGATCAGGCTTGCATATTAGCTCCCGGGCAAAGGGAAGCAATCGCCACCGGCATCGCTCTGGCTATCCCGGAAGGTTATGAAGCCCAGATTCGTCCCCGCAGTGGCCTGGCTTTGAAATGTGGCCTTGGCGTGCTCAACAGCCCCGGCACCATTGATGCAGACTATCGGGGAGAAATCAAGGTCATCCTGGTCAACCTGGGCAGCCAGGATGTGATCATTGAACCCGGAATGCGCATTGCCCAGATGGTTTTTCACAAGATAGAAGTCTTCAATCTGCAGGAATGTGATTCCCTGAAAGAGACCCTCCGCAATGCCGGAGGCTTTGGACACACTGGTACTTGAGGTACACATGAAAGATATCGCTCAAACTATAAAACTGCTGAAAGAGAAAAAGCAAGCTCTGATCCTGGCGCATAACTATCAGGCTCTGGAAATCCAGGATCTGGCCGATTACCGGGGTGATTCCTTGCAGCTTTCGATCCTGAGTGCAGAGCTGAATAGCCCTCTGATCATTTTCTGCGGAGTAAGGTTTATGGCGGAAACCGCTGCTATCCTGAACCCGGAATCCAAAGTGATCCTGCCGGTGCAGGATGCCGGCTGTCCCATGGCGGATATGATCAATGGCGATCAATTAAGAGAGTTCAAGGCTCAATACCCAGACTCTGTGGTGGTGTGCTATGTAAACTCCACGGTGGAAGTCAAGGCAGAAAGCGATATTTGCTGCACTTCCTCCAATGCCCTGAAAGTGGTTTCCTCAATTGATAAGGACAAGACCATTCTCTTTGTTCCTGACCGCAATCTGGGTAGCTGGGTAGCAAAGGTCAGTGGGCGCAAGATCATCACCTGGAATGGCTATTGCCCCACCCATCAATGGGGATTCACAGCCCAGGATATCCAGGAAATGCGCACCTCACATCCGGATTATGAGCTTCTGGTGCATCCGGAGTGCGACCCCTTGATCGTTGCAGAAGCAGACCACGTGATGTCCACCGGCGGGATGGTCAATTATCTACAGGAACATGACCGCTTGATCATCGCCACGGAAAATGGGCTCACAGATTATTTGAAGCATATCCATCCCGAGAAGAAGATCATCAGTCTATCGCCCAAAGCCATCTGCCAGAATATGCGGAAGACCCGGATAGAGGATGTGCTTTCCGCTTTGCAGGATGAGCAATATCACATTCAGGTAGAGCCGGATATAGCCCGGAAGGCCAGGCTCAGCATCGATCGCATGCTGGCCATAAAGTAAGGATTTTGCTTGAGCGTGATCCGGGAAGTAGCGCTCCCTTTTGCCGGCAAAACGATCAGGCAAAACACTCTGGCACAAGCTGTATCACAAGCCAGTGCAATGCTGGTGGAGGCGGCTATCCAAAGCTTCCCAAATCTGACACTGCAGGTTTTGGAAATGGGCTGCGGATGTGGCATTGTAAGCATCATGTGCGCCCTTTCCAGATCTGAGTGGAAGATTACTGGAATCGATATTCAACCCGAACTCGTAGCCCTGGCCAGAGAAAACGCTGCAGCCTGTGAGCTGGACATAGATTTTCATTGTGCAGACCTGCGCGAATACGAAGGAGTCTATGATGTGATCGTTACCAATCCTCCCTGGCAGAAACAAGGCAGTGGCTTGCTATCTCCCCATCCCCAGCGTAATCTCAGCCGCGTGGAATTAAGCTGTGCAATGCCAGAGCTTTTGCAAGCAATCAGGCGTTGTTTAGCTCCCCAGGGGCAGGCAATTGTGATCTATCCACAGCATCGGCTTGAAGACCTTGAAGAAGCGAGCAATGAGACTTCTCTTGACATTATTGAGTGTCATACTCAAAGTGGTAATAAAGCATACTTTTGTGCAAAGCTAATGATAGGAAACTGATAATGAACACACGATTTTATCTGATCATCGCCCTTTTGATCATACTTTACGGTGCCTGGGCTTTTTTGGCACACACTCATGGCATGAGCGCTTTTACCCGCTATGAAGCTCTGGCCGAGCTTCCCGTCTATGCCTATGTGGCAGATACAAGCATGGTTGCACCCATTCTCAGTGAAATTGACCCCCTTCCTGGGATTGCCAATGTTCAACACGAAACCGGTTTTCAGGCGGCTCAGGAATTGATCGAATCCTATAGCATTCCGCTTTCCGAGAGCAGCATTGCCGATTATCAATTTCCAGATCTTATCACCATCAGCTTTATACCTGGAGCAAGCAATCCAGAGGCAAAAGCCAGACTGATGGACATTCTGCGCAAGTATATCGATGAAACCGATATCGATAGCCAAAGCAACGCTTTCAGCAAGATCCTGCAGGAGTTGGATTGGATCCTGCAGCGCAGTATTATCTTCAACATCTATGCGGCGATAATGATGCTGATCATCTTTATCTTCATCCGCCTTAGTTATGAACTGCACATCTATCTGAAAAACAAACAGAAAATGGTGAGTGTAGTTGATGTAATGCGGCACAACCGCTTGAACGCATCTCACACCTGGATTATGCTCTTGCTGCCGGTTTCATTGGTGGCAATCAGCTATTATGGAGGATGGTATCTGGGATGGTGGCAAGCTCTGGTGGCCTGGTGGGTGTTTGTGGTAATGGCTTTCACAGCCATCATCGCCAGTCTGGTGATTGTGATGATGCTGCGGGTCTATGAGCATGATCGCATTTTGAATCAAAGTCCCTCGGGCAGCAGCGTTTCTGATGAGGTTGAAAATGTATAAGCACATACCCAATGCTCTGACCATTCTTCGCTTTCTCTTGGTGCCAGTATTCGTTTACATGCTGTTTATATGCCCCTGTCCCAATAGCGCTCTTATCAGCCTGATCATCTTTGTTGTAGCATCTTTGACAGATTATGTGGATGGCTTTCTTGCCCGCAGGTGGAAAGTGATCAGTGATTTTGGTAAGATTATGGACCCTCTTGCGGATAAACTGCTGGTGCTAACCGCTTTGATCGGATTAACCTGGCTGGAGCCTTTCCGCCTGCCTCTGGCAATTTTCATTATCATCCTTAGCCGCGAGATAGGTATCACTATCTTGCGTGAAGTAATGCAAAAGAAAGGCATTGTGGTTGCCGCAGATAAACTTGGTAAGTTAAAGACAGTGATGCAGATGCTGGGGATAATCTTTGCCCTGGCAGCGATGGCTTTGCTCCCAGATATCAGTTCCGTGATGATCCTGGGAGTTCGAATCTGGTTTTGGCTGGTGGTGGTCATCACTGTTTTAAGTGGTTTGAACTATTTGAAAGCACTGTTTGGAAAGGAGGCTTAAGATGCGTTGGATGATTTTGATCCTCGCTTTACTGCTGCTTATGGGCTGCACTGGCAGCAAGGAAGAAGCTCGTAACACAGAGTATGACGATTTGATTGATAACGGCAAAGCCCTGGCCATGGGCGATGAACGCGATGTGTATGTATTCTGCGATGCCACAAACTGGAGCAAGGTTCAAGGCATCATCCGCGGCAGCATTGAGCGGGAACTGATGCTGGTTTACAAAGAGAAGTATTTCAACCTGATCCTCACAGACATCGCCGAATATCCCAAATATGAAAAGCACCGCAATCTGATCCTGATCGGTGATTTGGCATCTTCCGGCAAGGTTTCCACTCACATGAAGCAAAGCCTGGTTCAGGATTTTATCACCCGCGTGCAGCAAAGCGGAGCTGACCTCCTGATAGCCAAGAACTTTGCCAGCCGCGATCAATTGATCATGTATCTGCTGGCCACCGATGCCGAAAACCTGCTAAAGATCTCCGCCTTTCAAAGCGAAAACATCTTTCAACTACTCCTGAAGCGCTACCGCGACCGCCTGGGATATCAAGCCTATCAACAGAAGCTAATCCCCGCCTCTTTCTTTAAGCCCTATCCCTTCAGCCTGAAGATTCCCGACAATTACACGCTCTATTCAAACGACCGCAAGGGAAACTTCCTTTCTTTCCTCTACCGTGCCCGTATGCAAAACCGGGAGATACCGGATAAGTATATCAATATCTATTATGAAGACATGGCGGAAGAAAATCAACTGACCCATGACTGGTTCATCGAAAAACGCCAGATGCTGGGCGACAAGTACTTTGAGGGAGATGTCTTTGATCCTGCCCAGGTGCGCAAGGATGGACTGGGCTTTGCCGGATTCAACGCTCTGCGGCTCACCGGAGCCTGGACCAATGCCAAACACATGATTGGTGGCGCTTTCCAAAGCTTCGCCTTCTGGCACAACGGCAAAGCCTACATCGTGGATAACAGCGTCTATTTTCCTGCGGGAGATAAATTGTCCGTTTTGCAGGAGCTATTTGTGATTTCAGAAAGCATCCGCTTGAAATAGGAGCATAATGCGTCGGCTAATTATTCCCATCATCCTGAGCCTGGGTCTGGGTGCTTGCGCCCTGAACTCCGGCAATGCTGCTGCCTCTGAGCCAGGAACCCGTGATCTCTCGCAACCAAGTCTGGCATCCATTTATCATTATCTGTGCGGAAGCTTTGCATCCTTTAGCGATCTGCCGACTGCCGAAGCCCACTTTCAAAGAGCTTTTGCCTCTGATCCGAACAGTCCCCAGATCAAACGGGAGCTTCTGAGAACCAAGATCAACTTGCACCGCTATGGCCAAATCCCTGATTCTGAGTTTGTGGAGATTCTCCGGCTGGTTCGGGATGATCAGGATTTGGAGATTGAGGAACTATCCTATTTGCTAAGCTTCTATGATGCCTATGATGATCAGGAAGGCAAGGACTGGGTTTTGAGACAATTGGAATCCAGGACAGATGATCCGATCAGTATGTATGTGCTTTATGCCCACAACTATCGCATGAGTGGGAAGGCAGACACCAAAAAGATTGCCCGCATTCTGGATGCTGCCGAAGATAAAAAACCGATCGCCTATGCTCTGGCCAGCTATCATCTGGAAAAGGATCCTCAGATCAGCAAAGAGCTGCTGAAAATCTATGGCAACGACGTAAAATCCAAAGAACTAATGCTGGATACTCTGATCGGGCTTGAGGATTTCACTCAGATCAGTAAGTTGTTTGCGGAGTATCAATATCCGGAAGACGCCATGATCATGAAGTTCAGTATGGACAGAATGCGCAATATCAAACGCGCGGATCTGATTATTCCTCACAGCCAGAAGATTCTGGATACCAATGACAAATACTTGATTGCCATGCTGGCTGAGCTTGTCTATTATGCCGAAGACATTCCAGTGATCACGAGTATTAGTGATTATCTGCTCCGGGGAACCTTTGAACCCCAAATGGATACTCAGATTGCGCCAATCCTGATCTCTTATGCCATAATCCATCCAGAGAGCAATCTTCCGCTTGATGATCTGAATCAGCGGGTATCCAGTTTCAATAGCGCCATAACCATCCCTCTGCGCTATCTGTATTTCCGCAGTCCTGAATCAGTGGAAGCAGCTCAGACCGCTCAGGTTGATTTCCAGAACAGAGTTCAGGAGTGTATCACAGATCCAGCCTTGAAGAATCTGCTGCTGGCGGCTGATTTGATAAATCCTCAAAACTATGCTACAGAGGCTGCTTTCAACTTTGTACTGCATCAGGCCAATAGAGATGTAGCTCCCAAAGAGGATTTTGAGTTTGCCATTTCCTATGCCTTTGCCAATGATCGCCGCCAGGAGGTGATCCCTCTGCTGCGTAA